>JAFMQT010000005.1 GCA_017354515.1 Nocardia sp.
GTCCAGACTCAGCGAGAACGACGGGGCGGGCCGCGGCGGGACCTCGCTGAGCACATCGGTGTCCACACCGTCTGCGTTGACCGAGTCAACACGCCAGCCCGCTGTGCCGTCGACCTCGTCGATCACGGTCTTGCGAATCTGATTCATCAGGTCGGGGGCGAAATGACGGTCGGTGGGCAACAGATCGAATTGCCGGTCCACGGTGACCCCGGGCAGCCCCAGCAGCTGAGTACCGACCTGGTCGTATTCCTGATCGCTCAACTCGGCGACCGGATCGGGCCCGTTGGCCTTGTGTGCCGAGGCCAGGATCGCCTCGGCGGTCAGGCTGTCATCGAACCGCCGCAACGCGTTCGACAGCATCAGAGCCACGTATCCGGCATCGGGTGCGTGTCCGGCGTCGAAGGTGATGCGGTGTGCCGCAGCGGGAATCAGCGCGTCACCGCCAGCGCGTTCGTTGACCCGGGCACGCGGGGCCGGTTCGACCCGCATCCGCAGGGTCTGGGTGTCACCGAGCTGAGGGTGAATATCGGCGGCCGACCAGCGCACCTTCCACCCGTTACCGCTACGCCCCAACTGCAGTTGCCCGGAATAGGACCAGATCCGATTCTTCGGCAGGGTCCACTGATAGGAGTAATCGACCGTCGCGGTGTCACCGCTGATATGCGCCGAACTCGTTCGGGCGGAAAGCTTCTCGGCGCCGAGGTCGTGCCAGGCGGCGTCCAACGCGGCCGTGGTCTTCGCGGGCTGATCGGTCAACTCCCCCGCATGATGTGAATCATGGCCGGCGAACGCCGACAGAAACTCACCGGCCGCGGCGACCGGACCCCGGGGAGCGGCGGAACAGGCACCGGCACCCGCCACCACCGCGACCGCCGCACACAGCACCGCGACCCGCGCCGGCCCGCTCGCTCGCACACTCCTAAACGTCGACATCGACTTCGATGGTAATCAGAGATCCCCTGGTCACCGGCACGACACACGGGCCCGCAGGGTGCGCGGCGACTCAGTCCACCAGGATGGTGGCGAAGGTAGCGACCTGACGGAATCCCACCTTCGCGTAGGCGCGCCGCGCGCCCTCGTTGAAGGAGTTGACATACAAACTCGCCGTGCGCCCCGACCGGATCACACTGTCGGCGACGGTGGCGGTTCCGGCGGTGCCCATACCGCGCCCCCGCCACTGCGGATGCACCCACACGCCCTGGATCTGCCCGGTCTTGCCGGACACCGCGCCCACCTCGGCCTTGAACACGACCTCGCCGTCCTCGAAACGTGCCCAGGCCCGGCCGGATTCGATCAAGCCCCGCACCCGCCGCCGATAGCCGCGGCCGCCGTCCCCGGTCCGCGGATCCACCCCGATCTCCTCGGTGAACATCGCCACCGCCGCGATCAGATAGCGGTCGAGTTCGTCGGTGCGCACCCGGCGCACCTGCGGATCCGGACCGACCTGCGGGTCACCGTCGAGCGCCAACAGCGGTTGATCGGCGCGCACCTCACGCGGTGTGCCCCAGCGCTGCTCGAGCACCTCCCACATCGCCAGCGCCAGATCCTGGCGGCCGACCACCGACGAACACATCCGCGGCCAGCGCGCGGCCCGATCGGCGAACGCGTGCATATCCTCGAGATTGCCGCGCAACGGCACCAGATTGGCCCCGGAGAAGCAGAGCGAATCCTCCGGCTGCCCCCGCGTCCACAGTTCGCCGCCACCGCGATTGTCCAGTCCGCATTCCTGCAGACGCGCGGCAACCATGCACCCGGCCACCGGATCGGTGTCCAGCACCCGCAGTACCCGTGTCAGATCGCGTTCGCCGAGCTGACGAGCACCGGAAATCCGTGACCGCCGCGACGGTTCCAGCACACTCCGCACAGTCACAGCCTGCCACGAACCACCCCGCCGCGCGGTGGCTTTACTCAGCTCGGTCCCTGCCGTTCGACTGCGCGGTGGCCTCAGCTCACACTGACCACGGGAGAACCGGACTCCGAGCCCGAACCCATCTGGTCGGCGATCCGCATCGCCTCCTCGATCAGGGTCTCCACGATCTGGTGCTCGGGCACGGTTTTGATCACCTCGCCCTTGACGAAGATCTGGCCCTTACCGTTGCCGGAGGCCACACCCAGATCCGCCTCCCGTGCCTCACCGGGACCGTTGACCACGCAGCCCATGACCGCGACCCGCAGCGGAACCTCGAGCCCCTCCAGGCCTGCGGTGACCTCGTTGGCGAGGGTGTAGACATCGACCTGCGCGCGTCCGCACGACGGGCACGAGACGATCTCGAGTTTGCGCGGCCGCAGATTCAGCGACTGCAGAATCTGCCCGCCGACCTTGATCTCCTCGGCCGGCGGCGCGGACAGCGAAACCCGGATGGTGTCGCCGATGCCCTCGCTGAGCAGCGCGCCGAACGCGACCGCCGATTTGACGGTGCCCTGGAAGGCCGGCCCGGCCTCGGTCACGCCCAGATGCAGCGGATAGTCGCACTGCGCGGCCAGCTGCCGGTACGCCTCGACCATGACCACGGGATCGTTGTGCTTGACCGAGATCTTGATATCGCCGAAGCCGTGCTCCTCGAACAGGCTCGCCTCCCACAGCGCCGATTCGACCAGCGCCTCGGGGGTGGCCTTGCCGTACTTCTCCAGCATGCGCTTGTCCAGCGAGCCGGCGTTGACGCCGATCCGGATCGGGATGCCGGCCGCACCCGCGGCCTTGGCGACCTCCTTGACCCGGCCGTCGAATTCCTTGATGTTGCCCGGATTGACCCGGACCGCCGCGCAGCCGGCGTCGATGGCGGCAAAGATGTAGCGCGGCTGGAAGTGGATATCCGCGATCACCGGGATCTGCGATTTCTTCGCGATCATCGGCAGCGCGTCGGCGTCCTCCTGGCGGGGACAGGCCACGCGGACGATATCGCAGCCCGAGGCGGTCAGTTCCGCGATCTGCTGCAGCGTGGCGTTCACATCGTGGGTCTTGGTCGTGGTCATCGACTGGACCGAGATGGGGTGATCACTACCGACCCCCACCCGGCCCACCATCAGCTGGCGCGTCTTTCGCCGCGGCGCCAGAACCGCTCCCGGTGCGTCCGGCATTCCCAGGGCGATGGCTGTGCTCACGTTCGGCTGCCTACTTTCGTCTGCGTCTTGGATCTGCTATGCACCCCTGCGCTGCCGAGTCTAATGCGTATGCCTTCCGGCGGACCTGTGACAGCGCGCTCACCGCGCCGCGGGCGGCGCTACGGAAACAGTTTGATCGGGTTGACGATATCGGCGACCAGCGTCAACACCATGTAGGCGCCGCCGATGACGACCACGACATAGGTGGCGGGAAGGAGTTTCATGTAGTCGACCGGGCCGCCGTTGGGCAGGCCCTTGCGGTTGCGCCACAGATTGCGCACCTTCTCGAACAGCACCACCATGATGTGCCCGCCGTCCAACGGCAGCAGCGGAAGCAGATTGAACGCGCCGAGGAAGAAGTTCAGGCTGGCCAGCACCAGGATGAACGCACCCCACATCCCGTGCTCGGCGGTCTCGCCGCCGATCTTGCTGGCGCCGTACACGCTGACCGGAGTGTCCGCGTCGCGGGTACCGCCGGTGACCGCGTGCCACAGATTGACCACCTTGCTGGGCAGCTGCGCCAGCGAGGCGAAGGTCTTGCCGAACATATCGCCGGTGAACGCGATCGAGGCGGGGATCGCGGTAATCGGGTTGTAGCTCTGCGGACCGTAATAGTCCTGTCCCACACCGACTTTGCTCACATAGACCGGATCCTTGACGCGGTCGGAGCTGCCCGGCTTGGTCGGATAGGTCGCCACCCGCTGCGGAGTCACCGCGATGTCCAACCGCTGCCCGCCGCGCTGCACGGTATAGACCAACGGTCCGGTCGCCTTCTCGGTGATCGAACTCAGATCGTTCCAGGTCTTGACGGGTTTGCCATCGATCGCGGTGACCAGATCGCCGCGTTTGAGCCCCGCCACCTCGGCCGGCCCCTGCCCGGTACACGGCGCCGCGGAGCCGTCCGGTTTCTGCGCGGCGACACATCCGGCCGGATTGATCTGGTTGTCCGGCGGATTGTTCAGGTGCGGCAGCCCCCACGTCATGGCCAGCAGCATGATCAGCAGGAAGCCGAGCACGAAGTTCATCCCGATGCCACCGAACATCACGACCAGCCGCTTCCAGGTGAGCTGCCGGTACATCGCCCGGTCCAATTCCTCGGGCTCGACCTCGTCCAGGGCGGTCATTCCCGCGATATCGCAGAAACCGCCCAGCGGCAGCGCCTTGAGGCCGTATTCGGTCTCACCGCGGCGGAAGGAGAACACCTTCGGCCCGAAACCCACGAAATATCGACGCACCTTCATGCCGGTCGCCTGCGCGGCCCACATGTGGCCGCATTCGTGCAGTGCCACCGATACCGTGATGCCGAGGGCGAACAGCACGAATCCGATCACATAGCCCATGCGGTGTACGAACCCTCCTGAATCATTTCCCCACGAGCGTGCGCGCTCGCTGACGCGCCCACTCGTCCGCGGCGAGCACCTCATCCAAGGTACTGGGTTCGGCGGCCCAGCTGTCGGCCGACTCGATCACATCCGCCACGGTGCGCACGATGCCGGGGAAGTTCAGCGCCCCGTCCAGGAAGGCCTGCACCGCGATCTCGTTGGCGGCGTTGTAGACCGCGGTCATACTGCCGCCGGCTTTCCCGGCGCTACGGGCCAATTCCACCGCCGGGAACACCGCACTGTCGACGGGTTCGAATTCCCAGGTGAACGCGGTGGAGAAATCCAACGGCGCGATCGCCCCGGGGACCCGGTCGGGCCAGCCGAGGGCGAGCGCGATCGGCAGTCTCATATCCGGCGGACTGGCCTGGGCCAGGGTGGATCCGTCGGTGAAGGTCGCCATCGAGTGCACGATCGACTGCGGATGCACGGTGACGTCGATCCGGTCGTAGTCGATTCCGAAGAGCATATGCGCCTCGATCAACTCCAGGCCCTTGTTGACCAGCGTCGCCGAGTTCAGGGTGTTCATCAGGCCCATGGACCAGGTCGGATGCGCCTTGGCCTGGGCCGGGCCCACCGATTCGAGCCGCTCGGAGCTCCAGCCACGAAACGGGCCGCCCGAGGCGGTCAGCACGAGTCTGGACACTTCGCCGGCGCGGCCGCCGCGCAGGCACTGCGCCATCGCCGAATGTTCGGAATCGACCGGCACGATCTGCCCGGGCGCCGCAGCCCGGGTGACCAGGCTGCCTCCGGCGATCAGGGATTCCTTGTTCGCCAGGGCGAGCCGCCGCCCGGTTTCCAGGGTCGCCAGGGTGGGCCGCAGCCCCAGCGAACCCACCAGGGCGTTGAGCACCACATCGGCGTCGGTGCGGCGGACCAGTTCGGTGACCGCGTCCGGACCCGACAGGGGCACACCGAGTTTCGCGGCCGCGACGGGATCGGCGACGGCGACGTTATCGGTTCCGGTCGCGCGGATCTGCTCGGCCAGCAGAGCGGTATTGCTACCGCGGGCGGCCAGTCCGACCACTTCGAACCGGTCCGGATCGGCGGCGATGACCTCCAATGCCTGGGTGCCGATGGAGCCGGTACTGCCCAGCAGCAGAACTTTCACGATGTCGGACACGCACCCATTGTCCACGCCCGCAATCGCCGGGGGTCACCCCACTGGCTACGACAGTCGGTCGTATGCAAACATATTGACGATAAGAACCGGAAGATCGGAGCGAACGTGGCCGCCACGGAACTGGAACCCGCCAAGAGCGCCGGCGTCGTCACCAAGGTCGATCCCGCCGAGGTCCCCTCCGCCGCCTGGGGCTGGAGCGGTGAGTCCCGGCGTACTTTCCGCATCGCCGGATGGGTCGTCGTGGTGATTCTGCTGGCCATGCTGTTCGAGAACCAGCAGGGTTCCTCCTCGGGAACCGGCGTGACCGGCTATGTGTTCGTGATCGCCACCGCGGCCGGCCTCGCGGGCATCCTGATCCGCGATTCGTTCCTGCAGCGCAAACAGCGCTGAGTCAATCCCCGTGCGCGGCCGCTGAGTTCGATATTCAGCGGCCGCGGCGTTTGCGCGCCCGTCGCGATGCACCGTGTGACCTGTCGGCGCGGCCGCGCGAGCTGTTGGCGGTGCCGCCGCGGGAACTGTTGGCCGTGCGGCCGCGGGAACTGTTGGCGGTGCGGCCGCGCACGACTCCGATGAGATCCTCGATCCGGTCATCGGGGTGGTCGATCGGCCAAGCCAGGGAAATCCCCGTGGATGCGGCGCCGGTGACCGGGCGATAGACCAGATCGCGTCGATGATGCAGCCGTGCCAGTGACATCGGCATCATCGCGGCGCCGCCGGCGGCCGCCACCACCTGCACGGTGGCGCCGATCGTGTCGAGGTCCGCGGTATCGTGCATCGGCTCATCGGCCAGATCGGCCACACTCACCTCGTCGAACAGTGCGACCGGATGATCGGCCGGCACCACGACCACCGCCAGTTCCTGGTACAGCGGAATCGCGTGCAGGCCTTCGCGATCGATCGGCACGCGCACGAAGCACATATCGACCTCGCCCGCATCGAATACCGCGCGCTGACGGGCCTGCGGTACGGCGATCCACTCCAGCGGGCTCCCGGGATATCGCTCGGCCCACACCCGCGCCCATTTGTCGACGACGACGCCCGGAACGTAACCGATCCGCAGCGAGGGGGGCTCAGTCATGGCAGCAAGCGTATGGCACCGCGGGCGCGGTCGATCCGGCTCACCGCGAAGGCACCCGCTATGGTGTTGCCACATGGCGGTGGGGCTCGCCACCCGGGCACTGTGTCCGGAGAACCGTGATCGGCGGATCACCAACAGTCCCTACTCGAGTTCCGTCATGCCCGTATTCGAGTAGGAGTCTGCCCGTGGCCGAATCGCGTCGCGCCCCCACCGGTTCCGCGTCGATCGAAACCGGATCCGGCGTCCCCCCGCGCCGCGGCGGAGCGTTCGCCGAACATGCGCCCGTACTGGTTGTCATCGCGGTGGGCGGCGCGATCGGTGCCGAGGCGCGGTACGGCCTGAGCCTGCTGATGCCGACCCGGCCCGGCCGGTTCCCGTGGGGCACCTTCACCGAGAACGTCCTCGGCTGCCTGGTGATCGGTGTGCTCATGGTGCTGATCACCGAGGTGTGGGCCGCGCACCGGCTGGTGCGCCCATTCCTGGGGGTGGGGCTGCTCGGCGGGTTCACCACCTTCTCCACCTACGCGGTCGACACGCGCGGACTCCTGGAATCGGGGGCGGTGGTCACCGCCTTCGTCTACCTGGCCGGAACTCTGCTGTGCGCCTTGCTCGCCGTCCTCACCGGAGCCACCGCGGCGCGAATACTGTTCCTGCGCAAAGAGATTCATATGGTTCAGGAGGAGCGATGACCGTTGTTCTGGTACTGATCGGCGCGATGGCCGGCGCTCCCGCCCGCTACCTGACCGACCGGTTCGTCCAAGCCCGGCACGACAGTGTGTTCCCGTGGGGCACGCTGACGGTGAACGTTGTCGGCTGCTTCATCCTCGGCGCGCTCACCGGGGCCGCCGTCGGTAGTTCGGCGGCGGCGCTGGGCGGTACCGGCTTCTGCGGGGCGTTGACCACCTACAGCACTTTCGGCTACGAGACGGTGCGCCTGCTGGAACAACGCTCGCTGTTCTACGCGGCGATGAATATCGTCGTCAGCGTTGTCGCCGGATTGGGCGCGGCCCTGCTGGGCTATGCGATAGCGCATACTTTCGCGGGCTGACGAGGCCCGATTCATCCCATCTTTACCCGCTGTCCAGATTGGACAGAGACATAAGGTATGCCTTACCTTTTATCAGTGAGCTGGGCTGAGGCTGTACCGAATCTGCTGATCTGCCTGCGAGAGGGCCTGGAGGCCGGTCTCGTGGTGACGATTCTGCTTGCCGCCGTGCGCAAGACCTCCACGGCCGATCGCCCGGTCTCGACGACCCCGATCTGGCTCGGCCTGCTCGGCGCGGTGTCGCTGGCGGCAAGCTTCGCCGCGGTGCTGTCCTACTCCACCAGTGTGCTGTCCAATTCCGGGCAGGAGATCGTGGGCGGCGTCCTGAGCGTGATCGCGGTCGGCCTGGTGACCGCGATGGTGTTCTGGATGCGCCGGACCGCGGCCTCGCTGTCCAAACAACTGCGCGGTGAGGTCATCCGCGCCACCGCCATCGGCGCTGGGGCCCTTGCTATTACCGCCTTCATGGCGGTGGGCCGTGAAGGCCTGGAAACGACCCTGTTCATCTGGACGGCCATCAAGGCCTCCGGCACCACGGTCGCCCCGGTCATCGGCGCGGCCCTCGGTCTGCTGGCCGCGGTCGTACTGTGCTGGCTGCTGTACCGGCAGTCGGTGAAACTCAATCTGGGGGTGTTCTTCAACCGGACCGCGGTGGTCCTGATCGTCATCGCGGCCGGTGTGCTCGCCTACGGTCTGGGCGATCTGCAGGACGCGGGCCTGCTGCCCGGTAAGCAGTGGGTCGCCTTCGATCTATCGGCCCATATCGACCCGAATTCCTGGTGGGTGTCGATCATCACCGGTGTCACCGAACTGTCGCCGAAGATGACGGTGCTGCAGGTGGTGGCCTGGGTGGTCTACCTGGCCGTGGTGATCGGGCTGTTCGTGCGCGCCGGACGCACCGCACCGGCGAAACCCGCGGACGAGCCCGCCGCCGACCACGTGCCCGATTGGTGGGAGCGGGTCGCCGGACCGCGGCCGGTCCTGGTCGCCGCGGTCCTGGTCCTGGTACCGATCATCGCCGCCGGCGTGGCCATCGCACTGCTGCCGCCCAGCCGGGCCAGCTCGGTGCAGGCACTCTCGGTCAGCGATTCCTCATGTGCTCCGGAATGGAAGTCCGGCGGCGCCGGTCCGCAAACGTTCTCGGTGCACAACAAGACCGGCAAGGCGGGCGAGATCAATCTGGTCGACGCCGGCGGGGCGGTGGTCGCCGAGATCGAGACCATCGGCCCGGCCACCACCGCCGACCTCACCGCGACCCTCGGCAACGGCACCTACTCCATCAAATGCCTGATGTCCGGTAAACCGGTCACCAGCTCGGCCGCGGTCCAGGTCACCGGCCGCGCGGACCATGTGCCGCCCGCGTTGAAGCGGGTGACCGAAGACGATCTGAAGGGCCCCGACGACGCCTACCAGGCCTACGCCGCCGGCGCGCTGGACCGGGTGGCGGCCGCGGTGTCGACCGTCGGCGACGCCCTGCGCGCCGGCGATATCCCGGCCGCCCAGGCGACGTGGCTCGACGCCCAACTGGCATGGGAACGAGTCGGCGCCTCCTACAACAGCTTCGGCGACAAGGGCACCGCGGTCGACGGACTCCCGGACGGTCTGCCCGGCGGGGTCGATGATCCCGGATTCACCGGATTGCACCGCCTGGAATACGGCCTGTGGCACGGCCAGGGCCCCGATCAGCTGCTGCCGGTCGTGGACCGGATCGGCGGCGATATCGACGCGGTGCGCCGGCACCTCGGCGACGACGATCTCGCCGGCGATCCCAAAACACTGACGCTGCGTGCCCACGAGATCCTCGAAGACGCATTGCGCGACCATATCTCGGGGATCGACGATCAGGGCGCGGGCGCCGCGTACCAGATGACACTGGCCGATATCGACGTCACCCGCACCGTGCTCGACGAGGTCGGTCCGCTGGTAGACGAGCGGGTTCCGGCACTGCGCGCGCTGCTGGGCAAACGCCTCGACGCCCTGCGGACCGCGTTACTGGACACCCGCGACAACGGCGCGTGGCGGCCCCCGGCGCAGACCCCGCCGGAGCAACGGAAAGCCGTCCAGGCCGCGCTCGGCGCCGCACTCGAGGACCTCGCCCAGGTTCCGCGCTTGCTCGAGATTCCGCTCACGCACTGACGCGCTCGCCCCACCGCATACTTCGACCAGTAAGGCATCACGATGAACCTCAGCCGCCGCCGCTTCTTCTCCGGGGCCGCCGCCGGGGCAGCCGGAACCGCGCTGACCGCCGGAATTCTCGCCGAGGGCGCACACAAGGACGCCGAGGCAGCCACCGTCGGCGGCCCGGCGACCCACGACACCTACCCGTTCCACGGCATCCATCAGTCCGGAATCCTCACCCCCGGCCCGGCCGACAAGCAGAACGCGTCCTGCTACGTCGCCTTCGACGTCACCGCGCACGACCGTCGCGAACTGACCGAGGTGATGCGGGCGCTGACCGCCCGCGCCCGATTCCTGACCGTCGGCGGCACCCCCGTGGACCTCGGGCTCGGCCAGCCGCCGGCCGACAGCGCGGTACTGGGCTCGGGGGTCGTCGCCGACGGCCTCACCGTCACCGCCGGCGTGGGGGCGAGCCTGTTCGACGACCGATTCGGACTGGCCGCGCACAAGCCCGCCCATCTGACCCCGATGAAGATCTTCCCGGACGACTCCCCCGACCCGCGCTGGATGCACGGTGACCTGCTGATCCAGTTGTGCGCCAACCATCCCGACACCGTCCATCACGCGCTGCGCGACATCACCCGCCAGACCCGCGGCGCCCTGCAGATGCGCTGGAAGATCGACGGTTACAACTCCCCGCCCCGCCCCTCGGGCACCAGCCGAAATCTGTTGGGGTTCAAGGACGGAACGGCCAACCCCACCGGCTCGACCGCCGAATCATTGATCTGGGTGGACGGTCGCGACGAACGCGAGTGGACCCGCGGGGGCACCTATCAGGTGGTGCGCCTGATCCGCATGCTGGTCGAGTTCTGGGACCGCGTATCGGTCAACGAGCAGGAGAACATGTTCGGCCGCCGCCGCGATTCCGGTGCGCCACTGGACGGCACACAGGAATTCGACAATCCGAACTACGCCGCGGATCCCAAGGGTTCGGTCATCCCGCTCAACGCCCACATCCGGCTGGCCAACCCCCGCACCCCCGAGACCGCGAACCAGCAACTCATCCGCCGCTCGTACAACTACGACCTGGGGATCGAAACCAATGGCAATATGGCCTCGGGGCACATCTTCACCTGCTTCCAGCAGGACCCGTCCCGCCAGTTCGAAGTGATCCAGGGCCGACTGGCGGGTGAGCCCCTCACCGATTACGTGCAGCCCTTCGGCGGCGGCTACTTCTTCGCCCTTCCCGGCGTCCGCGACGACAAGGACTGGTACCTGCGCCCGATCCTGAGCTGAGCGGCCCGCGGCGACACCGTTGCCTACGCCTCGGCGGCGAGCTGGCCGCAGGCGGCGGCGATCTCCTGGCCCCGGGTGTCCCGGACCGTGCACGTAACACCCTGGGCCTGCACTCGGCGGACGAATTCGCGCTCAACGGGTTTCGGCGACGCGTCCCACTTCGAGCCGGGCGTCGGGTTCAGCGGGATCAGATTGACGTGCACCCGGGATCCCAGAGCCTGGTGCAGTTTCCGGCCGAGCATGTCCGCGCGCCAGGGCTGATCGTTGACATCGCGGATCAGGGCGTATTCGACCGAGACCCGGCGCCCGGTGGTATCGGCGTAATACCTTGCGGCATCCAGGACTTCGGCGATCGACCAGCGATTGTTGACCGGTACCAACGTATCCCGGAGTTCGTCGTCGGGAGTGTGCAGCGACACCGCGAGAGTCACCGGCAGGCCCTCGTCGGCGAGCTTGCGGATGGCCGGCGCCAACCCCACCGTGGACACCACCACATTGCGCTGCGAGATCCCCAGACCATCGGATGCGGGTGAGGTGATACCCCGGACCGCGGCGACCACCCGCTTGTAATTGGCCAGCGGCTCACCCATGCCCACCCATTTACAAACGGTCGCCGACCAGCATGTACGTCGCCGACAGCAGCTCACATCCCCCGAAGGATAGGATCTCATGCGATAGTATCTCTGGTGGAAGTATTGCGACACAGCGGGCTCGGAGGTGTAGATTGGTCGACTTCGTCGGACGGCAGCGCGAACTTGGCGCACTCGAAACCGCATTGGACGGGGTCCGAGCAGATATCGGCACAGCAAGACCCGGACGCTGCCTGATCCTTCGCGGACGACGCAGGATCGGCAAGTCCGCACTAGTCGAGGAGTTCGTCGACCGGAACCACGTGCCGAATGTCTTTCACACCAGTGAAATCGGCTTCGGTACCGATCCGCTGACCGAGTTCGTCGACGCGGTGCGCAGTTCGTCGCTGCCGGACGCCGACATCTTCGCCGAGGCTCTACCCGGCAACTGGACAGCGGCATTCCGCCAGCTCGCCGGAATTCTGCCCGAAGATCAGCCGTGCGTTGTCGTACTCGACGAGCTGCCATATCTGATGGATCCCGCCGGTGCCTTCGAGAGCGTGTTGCAACGAGCATGGGATCGCGAACTTTCACGCAAACCGGTGCTGGTGATCCTCGTCGGCTCCGATCTCGCCATGATGCACGCGCTCACCTCGTACGGACGGCCGTTTCATCAACGCGGCACCGAGATGCGACTCGGTCCCCTCAATCCCGCAGACGTAGCCACGATGACCGGCCTAGAGCCGGCGGCCGCCTTCGATGCCACGCTGATCACAGGTGGGCTACCGGTCATTGCTGCACGCTGGAGCACGGGCGAGGATGTCCGGACGTTCCTGTCCCGGGAGCTGGCCGACCAGGTAAGCCCCTTGGTTGTTTCCGCGCAATTGTCGCTGGCCGCCGAATTTCCCGACCAAGCTCAAGCCCGCCAGGTCTTGGCCGCGATCGGCAGCGGCGAACGCACCTTCACCAACATCGCCCGCGCGGCCGGCGGAATCGCGCACTCGACGCTCTCGCGTGCTACCGAGCTGTTGACCGATAAAGGCGTCGTAGCGGCGGAGCTGCCGATCAGCCTGGCGCCTTCCAAAGAACGCCGGTATCGGATCACCGACCCTTACCTCCGCTTCTGGCTGACGTTTCTCGGCCCGCACCTGGCGGAACTGGACCGCATGCGGCCCGATCTCACCCTGGAACGAATCGACCGCGGATGGACAAGTTGGCGTGGCCGCGCCGTCGAGCCACTCGTCCGGGAAGCACTCGCCCGCGTGCTGCCCAGATATGGAATACCCGCAGTCCCCGCAATCGGTGGCTACTGGACACGCAGCAACGACGTGGAAATCGACATCGTCGGCGCCGACCGCGAACCCATAGCACACGAGCTGGCGTTCCTCGGCTCCATCAAATGGCTGGAAAACTCACCCTTCGACAACCACGACCTCACCGCGCTCCAGCGCCACCGTCATCGCATCACCGACGACCCGACCCCCCTGATCGCCGTATCCAGATCCGGAGTGACAACCGAACACCTCGACGCCGTATTCGGCCCCGCAGACCTTCTCGAAGCATGGTGATTCACCATACGACGCTCTCTTCACACAGCGTCCGCGAAACGGTTCTCTGGCTCGAAAGGATGGCATAAGCGGTGGGCTGTCTCCGTCGATCGGAGTGTCGTTGATGCTCTTCGATACTACGTTGTTAGAGAAAGCAATTGGGCTCCACAAGACCGCCTCTGTTCAGTGAGCTCGCATTGCGAGTGTAGGGTCAGGAACTCGGCGCCATCGAGATGTCCGTTCAGGACCGAAGAATCGTTCGAGAATTGCGAGCAAGCCCCGAGCCGACTGGCCCCTCGGCCGTCAGCTGCCGCACTTCGCGGCGATCTCCTGAGCCCGCAGCGCCTGGGAGCACGACCGCGACCTCATCGATCAACAGGTCCGCGAACTATGGGCGACGTACTCTGACGAACGTCGAGCAAGACTCGACACCAGGGTCGTCATCGCCGACAACGTCGCGCCCATTCCCGGACTGAGACCACCATCAGCGCCACGGCTGTAGCAGAACTGCACTTCGGCGTACTCGTCGCACAAACCGACACCATCCGAGCCGAGCGACTCCGGCGACTGTCCGCATTGCAACGACGGTTCGATGCCCTACCTGTCGACGATGCGGTCCTGACAAGTTACGGCATGATCGCCGCAGCCGTCGTGACAGTCGGGCGTCAACCTCGCGCCCGCACTATGGATCTCATCATCGCGGCGACGAACCCACGCGACGACGTAGTCCGTTGCACCGCAAACATCCATACTCCGCGGCCAGAGCGTGCCTGTGTTTCCGCCGCTGAGACACTCGCCCGAGAGGCAGGGCGCCCGTCGAGTCCTCAGTTGCACATGCTTCTCGAACGACCGGATCCGTACGTCGGATTCGTCACGTGCCGTCCGGTTCAGTACAGCGACAACCCCGAGGCCGCACTACCGATGCCTATTTGGCAATTTCGGGACTCGAGGTAGTAGCGGCTGCTATCGGTGCAACACGCCTGTTGTTCGTATGGGAACACGCCGACATGAGGACCTCATTGCACGGCCCTGGAAACTACGAGGCCGCACTGGTGACCGTGGATGCCGACAGAATCAACCACACCCTCACCTGGCGCCCGCCACAGTCGTGGATTCACACACGAGTGCGACTCCGACCCGGGCGGAGTGACGATTCGCCCGATCTACTTCGGCGATTTCTGATCGCTCCCGCGGTGAGTGCACCGCCTTGGATAGAGTGGCCGGGTGACCACCGGGGACGAGCTGATGGAGGCTACCGGGGCCGATCCCTGGGCCGCGTATCTGCCGGGGCAGGAGCTGGTTCCGGCGTATTTGGTGTCGCGGTTCGCGGCGCAGTACCGGGCGGTTGTGGACGTGATGCTGGAAGCCCAGGACATCAGCCTTACCGGCATGTCCTACGACGAGATCACCGGTCGGCTGCGGGCGTGGGTGGGTGAGCGCACCGATCGGCCCGAGGTGGCCGATCGGCTACTGCACGAGGATGTTTTCGCACTCGACGCCCGACTGGACCGGCTCGTGCAATGGGGCGTGTTGACGCGTTGGCAGGAGCCGGCTCGCACCGGTGAGGATTTCCTGCGCCGCCGGGATCGGTTCCAGCTGACGCCGACCGCCGCCCGGCTGCATACATTCTGGACAGTGGAGCTGGCGGCCGAGGAGGACGCCGCGGCGGATCTGACACTGGCACCGCGCGCAATCCACGATCGGCTCCGGCAATTCACCGATGCGGTCACCGACCGTCGATATCCGGCGGCGGCCGCCGAGTATCAGCAGATCATCACCCTGCATCAGGGCATGGCCGTCGCGGCGCGCACCTGGCAGCGCAGTCTCGCCCACGCGCTGTCAGGCGGCCCGGATCCCGATAAACAAGACGTGCTGTGGCGCACGCTGCAGTCGTATGTCGGCATGTGGGGGGAACAGGTCGACATCTACACCCCCGCCATCGCCGACATGATCGCCGAGCTGCGGCCGATACTCACCGAATCGGTGTGGGGTGCCTGTGTGCGGGGCGCACTTCCCGTGGACGCGCCCGATGAGCTCATCAACGCCCAGGTGCCACGGTGGGCGCGGACCTGGGACGCGCTGCGCGGATGGTTCGGCGGGCCCGACGGGCAGGCGCGTCGGCTGCGCCGCCAGTTGCGTGACCTGGTCGCGCCGTGGGCGCGCAATATGCACATTCTGATGGATACCGGTGGCGCGCTGACCCGCCAGGCCGAATTGCTCGCGTTGGCCCGCGCTATCGAGCGCGCGCCGGACGACGAGACCGCATGGCAGATGTGGGATACGGCGGTTGGGGTCTTCCCCGCTCGGCATCTGCTGATCGCCGCCGAGGGTTCCGAGGAGTACACGATGCCGTGGGACGACGCCGCGGCGGCACCGATCACGGGCAGGTTCCGCGAACACGGCCACCGCGCCGCGGTCGGCAAACGCACCAGGGCCATCGATCATTCGGCGGGGCGAGCGGCAGCGCGCCGATCCCGTGCCGCAGCGATCGCGGAGCGGAGCGCGGCCGAAGCGGCACTGCGCTCCCGCTCGGGCACCCGCCTGAACGAATGGGAACCGTTGGCGCAAACCGAATTCCAGCTGCTGTTGGAGTACCTCGCCGTAGCCCGGGTGCGGTCGGACGAACGGGTCGGCTCCGCCGTCACCGAGGACGGCCGCTGGCGAGTGACACTCACCGCTCCGGACCACGGCGCAACTGTGGCCCTGGCCGTGCCGCAGGGGCGATTCGTCACGCCGAATTGGCGATTCGAGCTGGAACCGGCGACTCCCGGCTCGGCTATTGTTTAGCGTGTGAAGGCGAGCAGGGACGAGGTCGACCGGCGCCGAGCCTTCGTGGGATTGCTGGCAAACCCGGTTCTGGATCGTCGTCGCCACCCGGAATTGTTCGGTCTGGTGCGTCATCCCCGGCATCGTCCGGAACTGATGAACTGGTTCACCAACCGGCTCGGCTATCGGCTCGTCGTCACCGACACCGCGGCGCGGCTGTTTCGACTTCCCCTCGGCGACACCGTGATCGCTCCCCGCCGTGTCACACCGCAGGCGCGGCGCGCGCTGGTGCTGGCCCTGCTGGCCGCGGCGGCGGCCGAGGACGCCGAGGACATCACGACCACACAGGATCTGTCGGACCGAGTGCGGGCATTGTCGGCACGTGACGATGTGGACCTCGCCGCCTACGATCCGGACCGGTTCGCCGAACGGAGGCTCTTCACTGCGAGCGTCGAATTGCTGGTAACCAACGGAGCGCTGTGGCCCGTCGACGCCGACGGCGACGAACAGCGTGACGGGTGGGCGCGTAACACGAACAAGATCGGCGGCGCGTACGAGGTGCAACGCGAGATGCTGTTGCGCATGGTCGATCCGGCGTCGTTTGCTGCGGCGCTGCACGAACGCGGACCCGCGGTCAGCGACGCGGCCGAACGATTCACGGTCATGCGGCGCCTCATCGAACTGCCGGTGTGCCTATATTCCGATCTCACCGAGTCCGAGCGGAGCTATCTGATCCGTCAGCGTACCCGGCTGGTGGCCTGGTGCACGGAGATGACCGGCTGGACCGTCGAGCAGCGAGCCGAGGGGCTGGCACTGATCGCCGCGGACGAAGCACACACCGACCTGCCGTTTCCCCGCCTGCGCGCCGTCGATTTCGTCACCTTGATGATTCTCGGCGAGCTGTATCACCGGCGCGACGACACCGGGGGAGTCACCGAAGACGATCTCGCGCAGGCGGTCCGGGAGGTCGCGGTCCGCCACCCGAAGGCGATCACGAAAGACCTTGCTCCCGAGGCGAACCGGCGCGATCGCGCGGTCGAATTACTGCGGGCGCTCGACCTGCTTCGCCCCGGGCCGCAACCAGGACTGTGGCAACTCACGCCCACAGCTGCCAGGTACCGCGACCCCCGAGTCGTCTCGGTCAGCACCCGGCTCGAGGAGGAGGACACCCGATGATCGACGGTGCCGCCGTGTTGACACCGGACCACGTTGCCACAGACTGGCTCCGGGCGGCGACGTCGGGTGGCCTGCCGATACCCAGCCGTGCACGCTGGCAGCCACTGCGGGTCGGCATCGTCAACCTGTGGGAATACGACGACGCCGAATTCTGGTTCGCCGACGGACGATTGGTGCTGCGCGGCGGCAACGGCACCGGCAAGACCAAGGTGCTCGAACTGACGACCCTCATGCTGCTGCGCGGCGAGATTCAGCCCGCCGTGCTGGACCCGTTCGGTTCCCAGCACCGCACCATGAGCTTCAACCTGCTGCCCAGCGGCGACGGCGACGACCCGCGCGAGCCCGCCGACGCCGGACTCGGCTACGCCTGGGTGGAGTTCGGCCGTTGCGCCGCCGACGGCACGCCGCACTATTTCGTCTGCGGACTCGGTGCGTCCGCGCGCCGCGGCACCGGCGGAAACGCGGTCACGACATGGCATTTCGTCACCCGGAAACGGCCCGGCGCGGACTTTCGGTTGACCACGGCCGGGGTCGCGCTCGAACAGCGAGACCTGAAACAGATCGACGGTATTACCGTGCCGGCGAACGCCACCGCCTACCGCGCGCGGCTCGCAGAGGAACTGTTCGGCCTGTCGGCCGAGTCCTACGACAACCTCACCGAACTGCTCAAGCAGCTGCGCAAGCCGAAACTCGGCGAGCGGCTCAACCCGGCCGGCCTGGCCGTGACGCTGCGGGATGCGTTGCCGCCGTTGGCCACCCACGAGATCAATCAGCTCGCCGACGGCTGGGAACACCTCGAGCAGTTGCGGGTGGCCATGCAGCGCACCGAGGACGCCGCCCGCGCCATCGCCCTGTTCGCCCGCACCGGCTGGCGACCCTGGGCGCGCATCGTGATGCGACGCAGATCTGACGAAATGGCCTCCGCGACAACCAGTCTCGACAACACGACGACCGCGAAGAAGGCGGCCGAGACACAATTGGAGCAGGCGCGGGCCGCCCTGACACAGGCGCGTACGGACTTGGCCACCGCCAAACAGGAACGTGCCGACAGCGACACCGCGTTGCGCGAACTGCTCGAGTCCCAGTCCTACCGGGATGCCGTCGCGGCGACCGGTCGCGTCGCCGCCCTACAACGCGAATGCGCCGACCTTGATAACCAGTACACCGCGGCAGAGGGTCGGCTCGAACGCGAGCGCGCGTCGGAGAGCACCGCCGCTGAACGCGTCACAACGGCCCGCGCCGAGGCGCAACGGGCGGGTGAGACCGTCACCGCCGCCGAACGCTCGCTCGAGGCCGCGGCCAACGACGCGGGTCTCGCTGATGCCGTCACCCGCCACGTGCCGGGCCGTGACATCGACGCGTTGATCAGCGAATTGCAGTCACGTCGAGAGCGTTTCGAGCACCTACGGCGACTCGATTCGGCGCGTGCCGAGGCCGAACGGCGCGTGGAACGTTCCGGGCATGCCCTGGAGCGCGCCGCTGAGGCCGTCGAGAATGCGCGCCGTGACGAGGCCCAGGCCCTCGCGGCGGTGCAACGGGATGCCGAAACCCTCACTGAACAGGTCCGGGCGTGGGCGGACGCGGCGGACGTTGCGACCTGCTCCGACACCGTGGTCGGCGAATGGTGCGACCTGATCGCAGAACTGACGGTCATCGACGACGATGGCGGGATTCCACGGCACGCCTCGGTGATCGAGGCGATGCGCGGACACCTCAGCGGCGTCCGGGCAATCTGGACCGACCGTGTCCAAGCGCTCCGGCTCGAACGCGCTCCCCTTGCGGCACAACGTGATACGACCGCCGAACAGCTCGGGCAAGCACGTCAGCGCACCGAGTCCGCGCCGCCCGCACCGACGTCGTGGCGGCGACGAGAGCGGCCGGACGTATCGGCCGCGGCCGGAGCGCCGCTGTGGCGGTTGCTCAATCCCGCGCCGAGCCTCGACGACGACGCGCTGGCCGTCCTCGAAGGGGCCCTGGCCGCCTCCGGCCTGCTGGATGCCTGGGTAACGCCGGACGGCGCGGTGGACTTCGGCGCGCCGGAGTCGACCGCGTTTGCCCGTGACGGTGTCGGTGCCGACCACCCCAACCTGCTGTCGATGCTCGTGCCGGTCTCCTACGGCGGCGTCCCAGTGCCCGTGGTCGAACGGATCCTGGCGGGAATCGGCTGGCGCGACCGCGGCAGCAGTGAGGCGCTCAGCCACCGCGATTGGGTTGCGGCAGAAGGGAGTTGGCATATCGGCGGGCTCGCCGGCCGGGCCGAGCCGACCGGCCCGGCCGCGCATATCGGCGCCGCCGCACGCGAGGCAGCACGCGCGCGCCTCATCGAGCGACTGGAGACCGAACTCACCGAACTCGACAGCAGATTGGCTGAACTCGACGATCAGCTGGCCGCCGCCCAGGATGCACTGACCCAGCTGCAGGCCGAAGAATGCGCACTGCCCGTCGACGGAGAACGAGCGGTCATGAGCACAGTGGTCCGGTGGGCGGAACGCTGCCGGGCCACAACGACGCGGGCCGAGGAACTCGCGACGACCGAAGCCGTCCACGCATCCGAACAGACACAGCACGATCGGGCCCGCGCCGCATTCGCCGACTTCGCGAGCACACACCGGTTCCCATTGTCCGGGCTCGACGAGCTGCGCGAGGCGCTCACCGAGTTCCGCACCCGGGTGGGCACCTATTCTCACGCTCTCACGCAAAAGGATCTGTACTCCGACAAGCTCAACGAGTCGATGGCACAGCACGCCGAACGCGAACGCGCACGCAAGCTGGCCGACGAGGAGCTCGCCGATGTGGACACGCGACGGCGCAAGACACGAGTCCAACTGGACACCGCCCGGAAAGCGCTGGGCGCAGGACACCGGGAACAGCTCGACCGCAAGAACACACTCGAAAAGCGGCTGACCCGGCTGACCGATCGCATCGACACCGTCGGCGACGAACTCACCCGGGCAGGCACGGCGGAGGCGCGGGCCGAGGAGGTCCTGCGCAACCACGAGGAGCGCCGCGCTGAGGCCGAACTGCGGCGGGACGCGGCGATGACCGCGCTCTGGGAGGCCGTCGACATCGGGCTCACCCAACCGCTGGGCATCGCCCCGCCGGAACGCCAGAACGTCCAGGCGACAAGGGAATTCGCGGCCATCGTCCGCCGTGAGGTCACGACCAAGGCCGAACCGGAAGAGGAGAACCGGGCCTGGCGGCAGTGCCTGGTGAAGCTGGAGGAACTGCGGCAGGCGCTGCTCCCCCAGCAGGACGCCCGAGTGCTCGACGAGGACAACACGTTGCCGCGGGTGGAAATCCACAGCGACTCCACCCACGGTTTCCAACTGCCGCCCGACGCCGCCGACACCCTGGCCCAGCGCGTGGCCGAACAACGCCGCAGCTACGACGCCGAGCAGCAGCGGGTGCTGGCCACACTGCTCGGCTCGACCTTCATCGAACACCTCAAGGACCGCCTCGACTACACCACCCGCACCTTCGCCAATATCAACGATCACCTGGCGAAACACCCCACGCGCCAGGGACATGCGGTGCGCGTGGTCTGCGAGCCCGAACCCTCCGATCCCGACGCGGAGGCTGTCGTCGGGGCGCTCGGCCGCGGCTATCACGAACTGTCCCCGGATCGGCAGGAGATGGTGCGCGAATTCCTCGCCCGCAAGATCGACGAAGCCCGCAGCGAGGCCACCGCCGAAGGCGCCGCGGACTGGAAGCAGCAACTCACCAAGGCCCTCGACTACCGCGGGTGGCTCAAGATCAGCCTGCAGTACCGCCCCGGATCCACCAGCAGGTGGGCCTTGTTCGACGCCGCCCGCCACGGGGCGAAATCCGGTGGTGAGAAAGTTGTGCTGCTCTCACAACCGCTGTTCGCGGCGGCCGTTGTCGCCTACGACGCCGCCGCCGAACATGCTCCACGCTGGGTGTGGCTCGACGAGGCGATGACCGGAGTGGACGCGCAGATCAAGGCGTCGTTCATGGGGCTGACGGTCGACTTCGAGCTCGACATCATGCTCACTGCCCACGACGAATGGTGCACCTACGATACGGTGCCCGCCGTCGCGGTCTACGACCTCGCGCGCGAACGTCACCTGCCCGGTGTCGACGCCCTGCCCTACCTCTGGTGCGGCGGCACCCTCACCAGCGTGAACGTCGACCGACTGGGTGTAGCCGAGCAGTCGGCACCACCGGCGGACGCCGGATTGCTGGGACTGCTCGATGACTGACGACGACCTACCCGACGGGCTGCGGGCCTGGGCCGAACTGCCCGGGCCCGCATCCGTCCTCGATGCGATTCGCCGACGGGCGCGCCGCGGCGCACAACTGGAGACCGGGTCACTGCGGGTCGATCTGACCGCCGAACAACGCCGCCAAGTCGCCCGCCTGCTGGGAACGGCCTGGGAGGTATCCGGACGCCCGGTCTCGCTACCGGCACTGACCCGCGGACTTGCTGACCACGGGCTCACCGTTCGGCAATTCGTCGAAACCCTCGACGGCACGCCACTTATCGCACGCCGCGACATCGCCGCGGCCGAATACCGTGCGGCACAACAGGAGAGGCAGCACGTCGAGCACACCCTCACCGCCGCGGGCATCACCGGCGCCAGCATCGACGCGTGGCTGTCCGCCCCCGGCGCGCCACGCCCGGGTACCGGAGTCGCGGCGGCGCTCGCCGGCCGCATCGCTCGCGTGTGGCCGCATCTGCCCTGGACGGGACCGCCCACCCGGCTCGCGCAACTGGCCGCCACAGCGGTAGACGACGCGCACGGCCTCGACTACGACACCGATCTGGGCCGGGCGGTGGCACGCCTCATCGCGGCAACAGCCGGTGTCGCGCGGCCAAAGCAACCGGGGCGCGAATGGCGAACGGCCTGGGCGGCCGCCGGCGTACGGTGCGATACCGTCTCCTCACGCGTGCTCACTCTCAACCTGCCACTCGACATCACCGCCGGCCACCGGCGCGGGGCGCCGCTATGGCTGACCCTGCGCGATATGACCGGCCCCTGGCACTTCACCCCGATACCGCCACGGCTCTACATATGCGAGAACCCCACCATCGTCGAGGCTGCCGCCGACGAACTGGGCGCCGACTGCCCGCCGCTGGTCTGCACCGACGGGATCCCCTCCCTCGCCGCACTCGATCTCATCGCGGGCGCGGCCGGTCAGGGCATCACGATTCTCGTGCGCGCCGATGTCGATCGCGCCGGCTTCACCATCGCGGACACACTGTTATCCGTCGCGCCCACAGCCATGCCCTGGCGATTCGACGTCACCACGTACACAACGCATTTCGGAATACCTGCCGACGCGGCGACACTCGTCGAGATCCACCACCGCCACCACCGGGACCTGCACGAGGAGGCGATCCTGCCCCTACTGCTCGATGACTTGCGCGAACCGTCCGAATCTGCCGGGGCTCCGCACCGCAAGCATGGTCCACGGTGACCGTATGTCGGCAACGAACTAGCCGGCCATGCTGGTACCCGCGGGTTCGGCCGGCGATCGGAGATCGCTGGCGCACTCGGCGCGCTGATCAACGTGATTGAGCACCCGCAGCCCGCTACGGACGGATCGCGGGTGCGCCGCCGGAGATTGCGACCGAAATGGCTGCCGACATGGTGAGCTGTGGAAAGCCTGCACCTACGGCACTCTCACGCGCCGCGGCGCCGACGAAGGCGGCCGGTCGGCCGCGCAGAGTCCTGCTCGGCGGACCTGATTCTTCGGGTCGCGCACGGCGAATCTCGAATCTACGCCGTACATCCAGACCTATGCACAAAGATTCGTTGCAAACAGAACCACCGTGGCGTGCGCGATTACAAGTTTCGTCGACTTGGCGAGCACTCGTTGGCCATGCGCACTCCCGCCCGAGTGACAGCAGAGGCCCCCACTTACTTCTGTAGGCGCGAGAATCGAACGGCCGATACGAAATCCCAGCATCACCGAGCAGCCGACGCAGTCTCTAGCCCTCGGCGGCGAGTTGCCCACACGCCGCGGCGATCTCCTGCCCCCGCGTATCCCGCACCGTGCACGGCACACCTTGCGCCTCCACCCGCCGCACGAACTCCCGCTCAACAGGTTTCGGGGACGCATCCCACTTCGAACCCGGGGTCGGGTTCAACGGGATCAGGTTCACGTGGACGCGGGAACCGAGAGCCTTGTGCAGCTTCGAGCCCAGCATGTCCGCACGCCAGGGATGGTCGTTGATGTCGCGGATCAGGGCGTATTCGACCGAGACCCGGCGCCCGGTGGTATCGGCGTAATACCTTGCGGCATCCAGGACTTCGGCGATCGACCAGCGATTGTTGACCGGTACCAATGTATCCCGGAGTTCGTCGTCGGGAGTGTGCAGTGACACAGCGAGAGTCACCGACAGGCCCTCGTCGGCGAGTTTGCGGATGGCCGGCGCCAACCCCACCGTGGACACCACCACATTGCGCTGCGAGATCCCCAGACCATCGGGTGCGGGTGAGGTGATACCCCGGACCGCGGCGACCACCCGCTTGTAATTGGCCAGCGGCTCACCCATTCCCATGAACACGATGTTCGACAGGCGACCGGGCCCGCCCGCGACCTCGCCGTCGCGCAGTGCGGCCGCGGCCGCGCGCACCTGATCGACGATCTCGGCCGTCGACAGATTCCGGTTCAGTCCGCCTTGACCCGTCGCGCAGAACGGGCACGCCATACCGCAGCCGGCCTGACTCGAGATGCACAGCGTATTGCGGTCGGGGTAGCGCATCAGCACACTCTCGAGCAGGGTGCCGTCGCCCGCGCGCCAGAGCGTTTTGCGGGTGGTGCCGGCATCGCAGACCACCTGCCTGACCTCGGTCAGCAGCGGCGGGAACAAGGCCTCGGCGACCTTGTCGCGCATGGCTTCCGGAAGATCGGTCATCTGCCGCGGATCTGCCTGCAGCCGGCCGTAGTACTGCCGCGCGATCTGATCGGCCCGGAACTTCGGCAACCCGATCTCCTGCACCGCCTGACGCCGCTGCGCCGGGTCGAGATCGGCCAGATGCCGAGGCGGCATCCCGCGGCGCGGAGCGTCGAAAACCAGAGGCAGGGGGGTAGTCATAACTCTCCAAGTCTCCCATTGCCGATACCCCGCCGGGCCGACGGGGCGATATAAGCCCGTCACAGTGTCCGGTGGGCGAACTTCGGGCCGACACGTCGGCAAGATACGTGTATCCGGCAGGGGATCGGGAATCATCGGAGTATGACCAGCGACCCCACCCCCGAGAAGAATCAGGACCCGGTATCGGACGCCGGCACGCCCCGTGTGCAGACTCCGGGTTCTCCCGCCACCGGCCATCTTCCGAAGAACACCCGTGTGGCCTATACGTGGGCCGCGCTGATCGCCGCCGCCGTGATCGGCCTGATCCTGCTCATCTTCATCCTGCAGAACCTGGACCAGGTGCGGATCCACCTGTTCTTCTGGCAACTCGATCTACCGCTCGGTGTCACCATGCTGCTGTCGGTGATCGGCGGAGCGCTGGTGATGGCGCTGGTCGGCGGCTGGCGCATCCTGCAGTTGCGCAGGGCAGCGCACAAGGTCGCCAGACACCTCTGAGCCAGACACCTCTGAGCCAGACACCTCTGCGCCGCCGCGTACGGCTCCGGGGCGATCCCGAAGCCCGTCCGGGATCGAGCGCGGTCAGGACATCAGCGCGGTCATGATCAGCCAGGAGACGAAGGCCGAGGGCAACATCGAATCCAGGCGGTCCATGATGCCGCCGTGGCCGGGCAGCAGGGTGCCCATATCCTTGATGCCCAGCTCGCGCTTGATCTGGGATTCGATCAGATCACCGCAGGTCGCGACGAACACGATCGCGACGCCCAGCAGCACGCCGATCATCGAATTGTCGCGCAGCAGCAGCGTGACGGTGAGCAGGCCGCCGATCACGCAGAACACCAGGGATCCGGTGAAACCCTCCCAGGATTTCTTCGGGCTGATCGCCGGCACCATCGGATGGCGGCCGAACAGCACCCCCGCCACATACCCACCGACATCCGAGCAGACCACCAGCACCATGAATGTCAGCACCCGCAGGTTACCGCGATCCTCCCGCAGCAGCAGCACCGCGAAGGACGCCAGCAGCGGAATCCAGCCCGCGACGAACACGGTGATCGCGGTGTCGCGCAAGAAATTTCGCGGAGTCGCGGACAGACCGTGATCGAACAACCGCCACACCATGCACACCAATGCGGTCCCCGCGGC
>JAFMQT010000106.1:0-8519 GCA_017354515.1 Nocardia sp.
TCCGTCACGATACGAGGAGAAATTCTCTTGTCCGTCCAGTTCAACCACACCATCGTCGCCTGCCGCGACCAGCGGGAGACCGCGCAATTCTGGGCCGACATGCTCGGCCTCGAACTGGGTACCGAATGGGGCCCGTTCCTTCCGCTGACCACCGATAACGGCGCGACGTTCGATTTCGCGAATGTTCCCGACCACACCGCCGAGATTCCGACCCAGCATTACGCATTCCTGGTGTCGGAGGACGTATTCGACGCCGCCTACGCCAAGATCCAGCGCGACGGCCTGGAGTTCTGGGCCGATCCGCACGCCCAGCAGCCCGGCGAGATCAACCACAACGACGGTGGCCGCGGAGTCTACTTCTTCGACCCCGCCGGCCACGCCCTCGAACTACTCACCGTCCCCTACGGCGGCTGGCCCGAATAACCGCGCCGCAGAGTTGCGTTTCCGGCCCAAAATCCCACCCAAAAGCAACACAACTCCGCATACACTTACATTGTGCGACCAGAAATGTTCGTAAACAGCCCATTCGGTGCTCTTGTACCCATCAGTGGGAACGACCGGCGCTGGGGCGCGTGGTCACACGTGGCTTTCGTACCAGATCCTTTGCCTACAGAGACGCCCGTATTGAGTACGGCGACCTTCAACACCGTCGCCAACGCGCGAGCATCCCTGGCCGCGCTCGATGCATCCGCACGGCAGTTGCCCAACCCCGGCCTGTTGCGGCAGCCGACACTACGGCAGGAGGCACAAAGCACCTCGGCGCTGGAGGGGACATTTGGCCCGCTGGAACAGGTACTGGGCGTGGACGCCGACGAGGAACCTACGGACGCCGCGATTCGAGAGGTCTTCAACTATGTGATCGCAGCCGAACACGCGTTCCAGTGGATTGACGACGGTCGACCACTCACTGTCGGAATGCTCGAGTCCATGCAGGGGATTCTGGTCGACGGCACGGCGGCCGACACCGGCCAAGCCGGGCGAATCCGGACGACACAGGTAGTGATCGGAAGCCACCGCGGCGCCCACGTACGTGATGCCCGGTTCAGACCGCCACCTCCCGGTATCTATTTCGAAGACCGAGTCCGTGACTGCATCGACTGGGTGATGCGATCGAACAGGGCCATCGACCCGCTGATCAAGGCGGGCATGGCGCACTATCAGTTCGAGACTCTGCATCCGTTCAACGACGGGAACGGCCGAATCGGCCGATTGCTGATCGTGCTGCAGTTACACCTGTCCGGTGTGCTTTCGGAACCGACTCTGACGGTCTCCCCTTGGTTCGAGGCCCGGCGCGCCGAATACTACGAGCGGCTGCTCGCGGTCAGTACAACAGGTGATTGGAATGGTTGGATCGAATTCTTCGCGGCCGGGGTCGGCGCGGCGGCGGAGTCCACGGCTAGCCAGCTCACCGATCTGCTCCAAGTGCAGAACGATCTGAAGTCTCGGGTTCGTGCTGCGGGACTGCGCGCCGAGAACGCCATGCGACTGGTCGATTACGCACTGGCCCAACCGATTTTTACGGTCCGCAATGTTGGACGGCACCTGGGCGTGACCTCCACCCGAGCCAGGACTCTGGTGGGGCAATTGGTCGACGCCGGCGTCCTTCGGCAGTATGACGACAGTTCCTACAGTCGACGATTCGCCGCTCCCGACGTTTTGGCTATCCTGTTGCGCTGATGCGTCGGCTAACAATGGGTTCCCTTCCCGATCGCCGTAATCGCCTGGTACGCAACGGGTTCACCGGACCCTTTCTACTACCCTTCCGGATAGAACACGAACAACGTGCATCCGGTCCGGCTGGCTGTCGCGCCGGTTAGCGCGAGCACGAGTCATGTTGGAGGACACCGACTTACCGGTCGAGGCCATCGCGGGCCGGGTCGGTCTGGGCTCGGCGGTCAATCTCCGCCGGCGCTTCCGCGATCAGGTCGGCACCACACCGAGTGCCTATCGGCGCGCCTTCCGCGGCTCGTAGCCCCGGCCGGACCACACCCGTAACGAGTCACCGGTCCGGTCATTGATGCCGCGCGACGGGGCGGACATCTCAGGCATCCGTGAGGGCGAAGCAGGTTGCGCCCGTGCCACTCGCCGGGTCTCGGCGCATGGATCATCGCGCGCTGCGACCGATACTCCAGAACCATTCCACCGGACCAGCTTCCACGAGTACCCGGTCGCGAGTGTGGAACAAACATCCGCCGGCGACAGTTGCTTCGACAGGCAGGAAGAACGAACTCGGGAGGTGCGATGTTGGCGATCGGATTCGACGAGCCCGGCGGCCCGGAAGTACTGCGGCCGTTCCACGTACCCGAACCCCATGCCGGAGCCGGCGAGGTGCGAATCGAGGTTGCCGCCGCGGCGGTGAATCCGTCCGACACCGTGACGCGGTCCGGGATCGTCCACGACCGCTACCGGGAGGTGGCGCCACCGTATGTGCCTGGATGGGACGCCGCGGGCATCGTCGACGAGGCCGGCCCCGAAACCGGGTGGCGTAGCGGCGATCGCGTCATCGCGGTCACACTGCCGGTACTCGCCGGCGGCGGCGCCTATGCCCGCAAGATCGTGGTACCCGCCGGGCAGGTGGCCCATCTGCCCGAAGGCAGCGATTTCGTCTCCGCCGCAACACTTCCGATGAACGGCCTGACCGCATGGTTCGCCTTGGACACACTGGACCAGCAGGCGGGCCGCACGATCGCAGTGACGGGCGCGGCCGGTGCGGTCGGCGGCTATGTGATCCAGTTGGCGAAAACGCGCGGTTACACCGTCATCGCCGATGCGAAGCCGTCCGATGCGCAATTGGTCCGCGACTTGGGCGCCGACGTCGTGCTACCTCGCGGTGCGGACTTCGCAGCGCGCATCCGCGCGCACACACATAATGGTGTGGACGCGGTGGTCGATACCGCGCTGCAAGGTGATGCGGTCGTCGCGGCCGTACGCGACGAGGGTTCGATCATCATCCTGCGACCCGCGGCGCTGGGCGGCGGGGCCACACCGGAGCGCGGCATCTCGGTCCACCCTGTCGTGGTCGCCGATCACCTCGACGAACCGTATGCGCTGAATGCATTGAGCCGTCTGGCCGCCGACGGAACGCTCAGCCTGCGTGTAGCCCGCACCTTCCCGGCCGAGCAGGCCGCACGCGCCCACGAACTACTCGAAGCGGGCGGCGTCCGAGGCCGGATCGTACTCGAATTCTGATCGGTCGACCGGTCGCGGTCCGGTCAGTTCATAGGATGTGCTCCTCCCGGCGGCTGCCGATTTCCGCAGGACACCGTTCTCGATCAGCTCGTTGATATCCCGGAGGGCGGTGTCGGGTGAGGTTTTGGTGATGATCGCCCACTTGCGGGTGGTGAGCTTGCCGGTGAATCCGTCCAGCAGGCGGTTCACCATCGCGACCTGCCTCGGGTTCATCGCGGTCAGGCGATGCTGCTGCCAGAACAGAGTTTTCGCCAATACCGCGTCGGCCGTCGTTTCGGCGTGGGTGAGCGCCCGGTCCAAAGCGCCGAGAAACCAGAGCAACCATTCGGTGATATCGAGCGTGCCCTTCTGGGATCGTTCCAGAATCCGGTAATACTCGGATCTATCCCGCTGAATCTGCGCTGACAGGCTGTAGAAGCGTCGCTCGCTGCTGTCCGATCTGGCCAGCCACAGATCGCCGAGCGCACGCGCGATACGGCCATTACCGTCGTCGAATGGATGGACGGTGACGAACCACAGATGTGCCACACCGGCTTTGATTATCGGCGAATCATCCGGCGCGCGATTCATCCAGTCCAAGAAGGCATGCATCTCCGAATCGAGCCGCTGCGCGGGCGGTGCCTCGAAGTGTACCCGCTCGTGACCGTAGGCGCCGGAGACCACCCGCATCGGGCCGCCGGAGTCGGTACGCCAGTTACCGATCCGAATCTTGGAAATACCGGAGTACCCGGTCGGAAATAATCCGGCGTGCCAGCCGAACAGGCGTTCATCGGTCACCGGGCGATCGGACCGGGCCGTGGCATCGAGGATCATCTCGACCACCCCATCGATGTGCCGGTCCGCCGGTTGTAGCGCACCGATATCCACGCCCAGGTGACGGGCAACCGACGAACGGACCGAAGCGACATCCAGTCGTTCCCCTTCGATCGCGCTGGTCTCGACGACATCTTCGGTCAGCGCATCGATGCTGGCCAGCTCCCGGACCTGTCCCGTCGCCGCGGACAACCGGCCCACCATGTGGCCCTGCCGATAGGTGACCTCCGCCAACCGACCCGCAAGACGCCCGGAATCGTATTCGAATCCCGGCCACGCGGCCTGTTGCCAGATATACCGGCCGTCCTGAGCGATCATGCGGCCATACTACCGCCCAATCACCGCAGAATATGCGGCGAATAGCTCCACAAACTCCGCATCAGGGCGGTTCAGTCGGCCAAACGGGTGACCGCGGCGGGCAGATCGCGTTTGCGGCGGTAGGGCCCGGCCACCGCCGCCGCATATGGTCGCGCCAGCAGCGAACGCGCCACCGCCGACACTTCCTCGGTGGTGACGGCGTCGATGCGCGCCAACGTTTCTGAGACGCTGCGGTGGTTGCCGTAGCTGAGTTCGCTGCGGCCGATGCGGTTCATCCGGGATCCGGAATCCTCCAGGCCCAGGACCAGACCACCCCGTAGTGCTCCCTTGGCCCGGGCGCATTCGGCGTCGGTGATGCCGTCGGCGGCGGCCTCCTCGAGCACTCCGCGCGCCAGTGCCGTCACCTCGCCGAGGTTTTCCGGCTGGCAACCCAGATATACCGAGAACGCCCCGGTGTCGGCGAAGGTGTCGACCCCGGAGTACACCGAATAGGCCAGTCCGCGTTCCTCCCGGATACGTTGGAACAGCCGCGAACTCAGCCCGCCGCCGAGCACCGTGTTCAGAATCGACAGCGGCCAGCGCTTATGTCCCTCGTGACGGCCGAAGGCCCGCACCCCGAACACCAGATGCGCCTGCTCGCTGTCGCGGTAGGTGCGATCCAGCCGCGGCGCGGTGCGGGTCCGGAAGCGGCCCTCCCGGCGCGGGGCCGGCTCACACAGCGGGTCCAGCCGATCGGAAAAGGCGCGATGGACCAGTTCCACCGTGTGCTCATGTTCGATATTGCCCGCCACCGCGACCACCATCCGGTCCGGGCGGTAGCGGCGCAGATGGAATCCGCGCAGCTGGGCGGCGGTCATCTGCTCGATGGAGTCGACCGTCCCGATCACCGGCCGGCCGATCGGATGATCGCCGAACAGGGCGGTCAGGAAGGAATCGCCGACCAGATCCTCGGGATCGTCGTCGCGCATCGAGATCTCCTCGAGCACCACCTGACGTTCCACATCCACATCCACCGCCCGGCACAAACCGTGCAGCACCACATCGGAGACCACATCCACCGCGAGCGGGAGATTCTCGTCGAGCACGTGCGCGTAGTAGCAGGTCTGTTCCTTCGCCGTGAACGCGTTGAGTTCACCACCGACCGCGTCCACGGCCTCGGCGATATCCAGTGCCGAACGGGTCGGAGTCGCCTTGAACAGCAGATGCTCCAGGAAATGCGCGGCGCCGGCGACGGTCGGGCCCTCATCCCTGGAGCCGACCCCCACCCACACCCCGATCGAGGCAGAACGCACACCGGGGACGTGTTCGGTCACCACCCGCAACCCCCCGGGCAGTACCGTGCGGCGTACCGCGCTGCCGGTTCCGATGGCGGGCAGCGACAGCGAAGAACCCCCCGGCTCGACCGTGGTCAGCTGGGGGGCGGAAGCCGGTTTCTCGGCCTGCGCGGACTTGTCCCGCCGCGCCGAGCGAGCTGCGCCCCTGGGCGCACGCGAATCCGGACTCTTCATCGCGCGCGCCGAGGACCTCTTGTTCGTCACATCCAACTATTTACTCGGTGCCGGCCTCGGCCGCAGCCGCAACCGGCTCACCAGCGGAATCGGAGTCCGAATCGGAGGTGTCCGCTGACTCTTCTTCGACGACCGGGACCAGCGAGATCTTGCCGCGGTTGTCGATATCGGCGATCTCGACGCGGATCTTGTCGCCGACGTTCACCACATCCTCGACCTTGCCGACCCGCTTGCCGTTACCCAGCTTCGAGATGTGCACCAGACCGTCGCGACCCGGAAGCAGCGAGACGAACGCGCCGAAGGCGGTGGTCTTGACGACCGTGCCCAGGAATCGCTCGCCGACCTTCGGCAGCTGCGGGTTCGCGATGGCGTTGATCGCGTCGATCGCGGCCTGCGCCGAGGGGCCGTCGGTCGCGCCGACGAAGACGGTGCCGTCGTCCTCGATGGAGATGTTGGCGCCGGTGTCCTCGGTGATCTGGTTGATCATCTTGCCCTTCGGGCCGATAACCTCACCGATCTTGTCGACCGGGATCTTGATCGCGGTGACGCGCGGAGCGTAGGGGCTCATCTCGTCCGGGGTGGCGATGGCCTCGGCCATCACATCCAGAATGGTCAGGCGTGCGTCCCGGGCCTGGTTCAGCGCGCCGGCGAGCACCTTCGACGGAATGCCGTCGAGTTTGGTGTCCAACTGCAACGCGGTGACGAAGTCACGGGTTCCGGCGACCTTGAAGTCCATATCGCCGAAGGCGTCCTCGGCGCCGAGGATGTCGGTCAGCGCCACGTAGCGGGTCTCGGACGCACCGCCCTCACCGACGACCTCGTCCGACACCAGGCCCATCGCGATACCCGCGACCGGGGACCTCAGCGGCACACCGGCATTCAGCAGCGCCAGGGTCGAGGCACACACCGAACCCATCGAGGTGGAACCGTTGGAGCCCAACGCTTCCGAGACCTGCCGGATGGCGTAGGGGAACTCCTCCTGACTCGGCAGCACCGGAACCAGCGCCCGCTCGGCGAGGGCCCCGTGACCGATCTCGCGCCGCTTCGGCGAACCCACCCGGCCGGTCTCACCGGTGGAGAACGGCGGGAAGTTGTAGTGATGCATATAGCGCTTGGAGGTCTCCGGGCCGAGCGAGTCGACCTGCTGGGCCATCTTCACCATATCGAGGGTTGTGATACCCAGGATCTGGGTCTCGCCGCGCTCGAACAGCGCCGAACCGTGCGCCCGCGGCACCACCGCGACCTCCGCCGACAGCGCCCGGATATCGGCCAGCCCGCGGCCATCGATCCGGAAGCTGTCGGACAGGATGCGCTGGCGCACAAGCTTTTTGGTGACCGAGCGGAATGCCGCACCGATCTCCTTCTCGCGGCCCTCGAAATCCTCGGCCAGCGCCGAGAGCACCTCGAGTTTGATCTCGTCGGTGCGCTCGTCGCGCTCCTGCTTACCGGCGATCGACAGCGCCTCGGCGAGCGGAACCTTCGCGGTGCCCTCCACAGCGGTGTAGACGTCGTCCTGGTAGGCGGGGAAGAGCGGGAACTCCTCGGTCGGCTTGGCGGCCAGCGTGGCCAGATCGGCCTGCGCCTTGCACAGCCGCGCGATGAACGGTTTGGCCGCCTCGAGCCCTTCGGCCACAACAGTTTCCGTCGGCGCCTGCGCACCGCCCTCGACCAGGGCGATGACCTGCTCGGTCGCCTCGGCCTCGACCATCATGATCGCGACATCACCGGATTCGACGACCCGGCCCGCCACGACCATGTCGAAGACGGCCTCCTCGAGCTGCTCGACGGTGGGGAACGCGACCCACTGGCCACCTATGAGCGCCACCCGCACGCCGCCGACCGGACCGGAGAACGGCAGGCCGGAGATCTGAGTGGACGCCGAAGCCGCGTTGATCGCGACGACATCGTAGAGATCCTTGGGATCCAGACTCATCACCGTGACCACGACCTGGATCTCGTTGCGCAGGCCGTCGACGAACGAGGGGCGCAGCGGGCGATCGATCAGGCGGCAGGTCAGGATCGCGTCGGAGGAGGGACGACCCTCGCGGCGGAAGAACGAGCCGGGGATGCGGCCCGCAGCGTACATCCGCTCCTCGACATCGACCGTCAGCGGGAAGAAGTCGAACTGGTCCTTGGGGTGCTTACCGGCCGTGGTGGCCGACAACAGCATGGTCTCGTCGTCCAGGTAGGCCACCACCGAACCGGCGGCCTGCTTGGCCAGCCGGCCCGTCTCGAACCGCACGGTGCGAGTGCCGTAGCCGCCGTTGTCGATCAACGCCACCGATTCGAAAACACCGGGTTCGACCTCGATGGCGGAGCTGGTCTGAGCTTGCGTCATATTTCTTCTCTCAACCTCTCGTCTCGCTGGATCCAGCGCATGCGGGCGCGATCCGGCTGTTGTGCCTGCGCCGCGGTCACCCCGCGCAGGTGAAGCGCCGTACCCGGGCTCGGGCGCGCGACAGCCTCCTGGCTGCGGCGCACACCCTGCCGATACCCCATGGAACCGGCGACGCGGAGGCGGTCATCGATCGAAGCCCCACGGCCGTACTGCCGCCGAAAGGCCACTACCGAAGACCGACGCCACGCGTGCGGGTGCGTACGGCCGGTGTGGTAATCGCATAGGGCAAGCTCTGCCGATAGACAAACGCTGCCGATATACGAGTAGCCGACGGGGAGAGTCTATGCCTCCCC
>JAFMQT010000106.1:8529-11163 GCA_017354515.1 Nocardia sp.
TCGGCCGCCTGTTAACTACCTCGAGTCGTCCGCGAGTCCGGACCGCGACCACCCGGTCGCGGACGGATCAACGCCGCAGCCCGAGCCGCTCGATCAGCGAACGGTAACGCTCGATGTCCTTGTCCTGCAGGTACTTCGACAGCCGCCGACGGCGACCGATCAGAGCCAGCAGGCCGTGACGGGTGTGGTGATCGTGCTTGTGCACCTTCAGGTGCTCGGTCAGATCGGAGATCCGCTTGGACAGCAGCGCGATCTGGGCCTCCGGCGAACCGGTGTCCTTCTCGTGCAGGCCGTACTCTTTGAGAATGGCCGACTTCTGCTCGGTGGTCAGAGCCACGAATTCACTCCTTGTTGTTTCAGTCCGCGCTCGTGATGACCGGGAAATCCCGGGTGGGCGCCACCGCGGACCGCAGCAGACCCGACGAGCCAGCCTACCGGATCGCCCCGCACCGACCCGAATCGGCCCTCACGATCGGAGCTATTGCTGGGCGCCGAGCACCTGGCGGGTCAGCTCCACATCCCGGTCGATCTCGGCGACCAGATCCTCGATCGAATCGAAGCGGCGCATCGCGCGCAGATTCCGCACGAAATCCACCGCCACGTGCTGGCCGTACAGATCGGCGTCGTGGTCGAGGACGAAGGCCTCCACGGTGCGAGTGCGACCGGAGAAGGTGGGGTTGGTGCCCACCGAGATCGCGGCCATCGCGCGCTTGCCGGGCCGGGTCGTACCGACCGTGGCGCCGGGGGCCAGCACGGTGAACCAGCCCGCGTACACACCGTCGGCCGGAATCGCGGCGTGCATGGGCGGAGCCACATTCGCCGTCGGAAAACCGAGTTCGCGGCCCCGGCCGTCACCGTGCACCACCACACCCTCGACCCGATGCGGGCGGCCCAGCGCCTCGGCGGCGGCATCCATGTCGCCGGCGTCGACGCAGGCGCGAATGTAGGTGGAGGAGAAGGTGACCGCGTGCTCGCCGAGCAGTTTGACCCCGTCGACCTCGAAGCCGAACCGCCCACCCAGCTCGCGCATGGTCTCGATATCACCGGCCGCCTTCTTGCCGAAGGTGAAGTTGTCACCGATCACGACCTCGGCGACATGCAGCTTCTCCACCAGCAGATCGTGGACGTAGCGGCCGGGCGGCAGTTTCATGAAATCCTGGGTGAAGGGCATCACGCAGAAGACGTCGATACCCAGTTCCTCCACCAGATCCGCGCGGCGGGTCAGCGTGGTCAGCTGCGCCGGATGCGAACCCGGGCGCACCACTTCCATGGGATGCGGATCGAAGGTCATCAGCACCGAGGGCATCGCGCGGGCGGCGGCGGATTTCACAGCGCGACTGATCAATTGGGCGTGACCACGATGTACACCGTCGAATACACCGATGGTGAGTACGCAACGACCCCAGTCCGGCGGCATTTCCTCGAGACTTCGCCATCTCTGCACACCCGCAGCCTACGCAAACCCCCTCCCACCCGCGGATCCGGTGGTGGTTGTTCACCACCCGGTCACGCGATCGCAGGCCCCCGACGCTCCCACCGCTGTGCTCGATAACGGCTCCGCGAGGCCCTCCGTGGTAACGCGGGCTTCCTCCTCCAGGCCCGAAGGCTCCCGCCGCTGTGCTCGACGGCGGCGTCCGCCGGGCCCTCCGTGGTGACGCAGGCTTCCTCCTCCGGGCCCTGACGCTCCCGCCGCTAAGCTCTACTGACGTGCCCGGAAAACGTGACCTCACCACTCGGCGTGAGCTGGCCGACGCGGCCGCACCCCCGGCCGCCGCGGCGGCAGGGCGGGGGGCGAGTGTGGCGCCGTCGCTGTCCTCGGTGGCCCAGGACTATCTGAAGGTGATCTGGAGCGCGCAGGAATGGTCGCAGGAGAAGGTCACGACCAAACTGCTGGCCGAGCGGATCGGGGTGTCGGCGTCCACGGTCTCCGAGGCGGTCCGCAAACTGGCCGATCAGGGGCTGGTCAACCACGCCCGCTACGGGGCGGTCACACTCACCGAGGACGGGCGCGTGGCCGCGATCGCCATGGTGCGCCGTCATCGCCTCATCGAGACATTCCTGGTCAGCGAACTGGGCTACGGGTGGGACGAGGTGCACGACGAGGCCGAGATTCTCGAACACGCGGTCTCGGAAACGCTGATCACCCGCATCGATGCCAAACTCGGCCATCCCGGCCGTGATCCGCACGGCGATCCGATCCCCTCGGTCGACGGCGCGGTACCCACTCCCCCGGCCCGCCAGCTCTCGGATTTCGAAGCCGGCCAGTCCGGGCGGGTGGCGCGCATCTCCGACTTCGATCCGGCGATGCTGCGCTATTTCGATTCGGTCGGCATCGCGCTGGACACCGTGATCACCGTGGTCGAACGGCGTGATTTCGCGGGCACCATCGCGGTCTGCATCGGCGAGAACACCCTGGACCTGGGTAGTCCCGCGGCCGAGGCGATCTGGCTGATCACCTAGCCGGGGCTGCTCCATAGCGGTGTCCGCGCGCCCCTCCGTGGTGACGCAAGCTGCCGCCTCCGGGCCGCGCTCCCACCGCTCTGCCCATCGGCGGTGTCCGCGCGCCCCTCCGTGGTGACGCAAGCTGCCGCCTCCGGGCCGCGCTCCCACCGCTCTGCCCATCGGCGGTGTCCG
>JAFMQT010000107.1 GCA_017354515.1 Nocardia sp.
CGCACTGCTCCCGCCCGCACCTCGTACTAGTTCGGCGATATGCGCGGCCGGCGCGCGATCGACGATCTGTCCGGCCGTGCGCACGAATTCGCCCAGGGCCGCGCCCAATTCGGCGGGACGGCCCAGAGAGTCGCCGTGCCAGAACGGGAGTCGGCCGGGCAGGCCGAAGGCGGGTGACACGAGCACCCGGTCGTGGGTGATCTCCTCGATCCGCCAGCTGGTCGCGCCGAGGGCGAAGACATCGCCGACGCGCGATTCATAGACCATCTCCTCGTCGAGTTCGCCCACCCGGGAGGCCTTTTCGCCGACCATGAACACCGGGAACAGTCCGCGATCGGGGATCGCGCCACCCGAGGTGACCGCCAGGCGCTGGGTGCCGGGACGTCCGGTCACCGTGCCCGCATCGCGATCCCACACCAGTCGCGGGCGCAGTTCGGCGAATTCGTCGGAGGGGTAGCGTCCGGACAGCAGGTCCAGGACCGATTCGTAGGCCGACCGTGGGAGCGCAGCGAAACTACCGGTCCCTCTGACTGTTTCGAACCACTCGTCGACATCGATCGGTTCCAGTGCGCACGCCGCGACCGTCTGCTGGGCCAGGATGTCGAGTGGATGGGCGGGGATCTTCAACTCCTCGATCTGCCCGGCCGTCATCCGCATCGAGGCCACCGCGCAGTGGATCACGTCGGTGCGATGTTTGGGGAATATCACCCCGCGCGAGATCTCGCCCACCTGATGTCCGGCGCGTCCGACCCGCTGCAGGCCGCCCGCGACCGATGGTGGCGCCTCGACCTGCACGACCAGATCCACCGCACCCATATCGATTCCGAGTTCGAGGCTGCTGGTGGCCACCACGCAGCGCAACCGGCCGCTCTTCAGATCGTCCTCGATGACGGCGCGCTGTTCCTTGCTCACCGACCCGTGATGGGCGCGGGCCAGCAGCTCCGGGGCCCCCTGGTTGACCTCGGTGGGCGAACCCAGTTGTGCGGGCGGGCCGTACTTCTCGCGCTCGGCGCCGTCATCCGGTCCGGTGATGCGTTCGGCGTACTGTTCGTTGAGTCGCGCAGTCAGTCGTTCGGCCAGCCGCCGGGAATTGGCGAAGACGATCGAGGAGCGGTGTGCCAGTACCAGATCCACGATCGCGGCATCCACATGCGGCCAGATCGAGCCGGGTTGATCGGACTCCTCCGGTTCGGTCATATCCGCCACCGGAACCCGGACCGACAGATCGAAGGTCTTCGGCGCGGGCGGCGCCACGATGGTGATCGGCGCCGAGCCGACCAGGAACCGTCCCACCGCCTCCGGCGGCCGTACGGTCGCCGACAACCCGATGCGCTGGGCCGGACGCGGCGTGAGCCGATCGAGCCGGGCCAGCGACAGCGCCAGATGGGCGCCGCGCTTGTATCCGGCGATCGCGTGCACCTCATCCACGATAACTGTGCTGACCTGCGATAATGTCTCGCGCGCCGCCGAGGTCAACATCAGGTACAGCGACTCCGGAGTGGTGATCAGGATATCGGGTGGGGTGCGCTGCAGCGCCCGCCGATCGGCCGGGGTGGTATCGCCCGAACGCACTCCTACCCGGATATCGGGTTCGGGCATTCCCAGCCGTACCGCCGTGCGGCCGATCCCTGCCAGCGGGGCGCGCAGATTCCGTTCGACGTCGACGGCGAGCGCCTTGAGTGGGGAAATGTAGAGCACCGAGGTCCGGCGCGGCCCCTCGGGCGCCGCATCGGTGGCGAGCCGGTCGATCGCCCACAGGAAGGCCGACAGCGTCTTACCCGACCCCGTCGGCGCGATCACCAGGGTGTGCTCGTCCGCTGCAATGGCCTGCCACGCGCCGAGTTGAGCGGCCGTCGGCGCGGGGAAGGCACCGTCGAACCACTCCTGAGCGGGGCGGGAGAACTGCTGCACGAATTCAGTGTGCACCCGGCCACCGACGTTTCCGGTACCGCAGCCATCGCACACCTGTGTGGGTTATCGCAGGTACACGGAAAAAGCCCTGTGGCACATCGGATTCAGCCAACTCGTGGCATCTGCGGCCGATTGCCGGCAGCGGTCGGTTTCCGGCCCCGACCGCCGTGACCTGCGTTAGCCTTCGCTGATGGCGGACGCACCACCCAAAGCTGTTCTGGACGATATCGATCGGCTGCTGATCCGGGAATTGATCGCTGATGGGCGGGCGACCCTGTCCACCCTCGCGGAGAAGGCGAGCCTGTCGGTGTCCGCCGTGCAATCGCGGGTGCGCCGGCTCGAGGCGCGAGGGGTGATCCGGGGCTATGCGGCCAAGGTCGATCCGGAGGCGCTGGGGCATGTGCTGTCGGCCTATATCGCGATGACACCGCTGGATCCCTCGCAGTCCGAGCACATCCCGGAGTTGGTGCGGCACATACCCGGTGTCGAGGAATGTCATTCGGTCGCCGGGGACGACAGCTATCTGCTGCTGGTGCGGGTGGCCGACCCGCGACATCTCGACCAGGTGCTGAACGAGATCCGGGTGACCGCGAACGCGCGTACCCGCAGCACCGTCGTGCTGCAGACCTTCTACGACAAGTGATCGGAATTCCGCCCGATTGTGTCAATCGCTACACTCCGGGACATGACGAGTGTCCAGCAGCAGCCCGCGTCGGATTCGGCGGGCTCACCCGATATCCACACCACCGCCGGGAAGCTGGCTGATCTGCGCAATCGGCTGGACGAGGCCCAGCATCCGATGGGTCCGTCGGCGGTCGAGAAGGTGCACGCCAAGGGCAAGATGACCGCGCGCGAGCGCATTCTCGCGCTGGTCGACGAGGGTTCGTTCGTCGAGATGGACGCCCTGGCCCGGCATCGCAGTGTCAACTTCGGACTGGAGAAGAACCGCCCGGTCGGCGATGGTGTGGTCACCGGCTACGGAACGGTCGACGGCCGCGATGTCTGCCTGTTCTCGCAGGACGCGACGGTATTCGGCGGCAGCCTCGGCGAAGTCTACGGCGAGAAGATCGTCAAGATCATGGATCTGGCCGTGCGCACCGGCCGCCCGCTGATCGGTATCAACGACGGCGCCGGCGCCCGGATCCAGGAGGGCGTGGTCTCCCTCGGCCTCTACGGCGAGATCTTCCACCGCAACGTCCAGGCCTCCGGCGTGATCCCGCAGATCTCGCTGATCATGGGCGCCGCCGCCGGCGGCCACGTGTACTCGCCGGCCTTGACCGACTTCGTGGTGATGGTCGACGAGACCAGCCAGATGTTCATCACCGGCCCGGATGTCATCAAGACCGTCACCGGTGAGGAAGTCACCATGGAGGAGTTGGGCGGCGCCCACACCCATATGGTGAAGTCCGGTACCGCGCACTACGTCGCCTCCGGTGAGCAGGACGCCCTGGACTGGGTCAAGGAACTGCTGGGCTACCTGCCCTCCAACAACCGCGCCGAGGCCCCCCGGTATCCGGCCAGCGATCCGATCAGCGGCGCCATCGAGGACTCGCTGACCGATGAGGACCTCGAACTCGACGCTCTCATCCCGGATTCGCCGAATCAGCCCTACGACATGCACGAGGTCATCCGGCGGCTGGTCGACGACGACGAGTTCTTCGAGGTCCAGGCCGAGCGCGCGATGAACATCATCGTCGGTTTCGCTCGCATCGACGGCCGCAGTGTGGGTTTCGTGGCCAACCAGCCCACACAGTTCGCCGGCTGCCTGGACATCGACGCCTCGGAGAAGGCCGCGCGGTTCGTGCGCACCTGCGACGCGTTCAACATCCCGATCATCACCCTGGTCGATGTGCCCGGCTTCCTGCCCGGCACCAGCCAGGAGTTCAACGGCATCATCCGCCGAGGCGCGAAGTTGCTGTACGCCTACGGTGAGGCGACCGTGGGAAAGATCACAATCATCACCCGCAAGGCCTACGGCGGCGCGTACGACGTGATGGGCTCCAAGCATATGGGCGCCGATGTGAATCTGGCCTGGCCCACCGCTCAGATCGCGGTCATGGGCGCCTCCGGTGCGGTCGGCTTCGTCTACCGCAAGGAGCTCAAGCAGGCCGCCGCCGAGGGTAAGGACGTCGACGCGCTGCGCATCGAGCTGCAGAACGAGTACGAGGACACCCTGGTCAACCCGTACGTCGCCGCCGAGCGCGGATACGTCGACGCGGTGATCCCGCCCTCGCACACCCGCGGCCAGATCGTCGCGGCGCTGCGCCTGCTCGAGCGCAAGATGGTCAGCATGCCACCGAAGAAGCATGGCAACATTCCGCTCTGATCCAACGATATCCCGGGTATCGGAGGGACACTCTGGGTGGTGTGTGGTCCAACACACCCGCCCCGCGCTTGTTATATCCGAGCAATGATGGAAATAACGGCCCGCACCCGTGCGGGCATATGGATGATCGTTCGCGGCACGGTTGCGCCGTGCCGCGAACGCCGGGACAGTGGGCCCGGCCGGAACAGGAGGAGTTGGCGCCGTGACCGCTGTTGCTGACGAAGAGATATTGCGGGCTGCCGAACTGGATCTGGCGGTCGGCGGACTCGACGGCGAGGTCGAGTCGCTACCCGAGGCACTGGTGCCCGCCGAGCCCGACAGTGGCCCGGTCATCCGGATCCTGAAGGGCTCACCCAGCGATGCCGAGATCGCCGCGCTGATCACCGTATTCGCCGCCGCGAGCGCGAGCGCGGGAGCGGTTCCGCAGCAGCAGGCGCCGGTGGACAACTGGGGTCTTCCCACTTCGATGCACCGCGGGGCGGCCTCGTTCACCCCGTACTCCTTCCCCGAGATGTCGCAATTGCGCGCCTGAGGTGACGAGATTCGTTCTCGGGTCCGCCTCGCCGGCGCGCCTGCAGGTCTTGCGTTCGGCCGGATTGGATCCGGTGGTCCGGGTCTCCGATGTCGACGAGGACGCGGTAGCGGCCGCGCTGCCGCCGAACACCGCACACGCCGGTGTCGTGACCGCGCTGGCGCGCGCCAAGGCAGAGGCGGTGGCCGGTGCCATGCTGGTCGAGGCCCGCGCGCCCGGCACCGCTGACGAAGCGCTCGCCGCGGTGACCGACGGGGTCGTGGTGGGGTGCGATTCGATGCTGTTGGTCGACGGTGTCCTGCAGGGCAAACCACATACTCCCGAGCTGGCCCGGGCCCGCTGGGCCGATATGGCCGGGGGCAGTGCCGATCTGCTGACCGGTCACAGCGTGCTGCGCCTGCGGGAGGGCCGGATCACCGCCGAGGCGAGCGAATGCAGTTCCACCACGGTGCATTTCGCCGAGCCCGATCCGCGCGAACTGGATGCCTACATCGCCAGCGGCGAGCCCTTGGCGGTGGCGGGCGCGTTCACACTGGACGGAATGGGCGGCTGGTTCGTCGACCGGATCGACGGCGACCCCTCCAGCGTCATCGGTATCGGGCTACCACTTGTGCGTCGGCTGCTCGGTGATGTCGGCGTCGGCGTCGCACAGCTGTGGGTCGGCGCGCAGCTGGGGGCCGAGTCGACCTGACGGATTCCGCAGCAGTGGGGTGGCGCCGTTGTGGTTGTGCCGTTCCGGTGGATCCGGCAGCGGCCCCACGATCGGGTCGGTATCGGGTGCGGGCGTGGGTACGGCGGTCAGGTGGATCACGCACAGGTCCGGTTCGACGAACGGCCGCAACTGGGCCTCGGCGATATCGCGGCCGCCGTTGCGTTCCAGTACCTCGCGGATCAGGCCCTGATGGACGCCGCAGACCACCTCGGAATGGGTGCGCGCCAGATCGCGTAGCGGGCAGGCGGTCAGCCGGATATCCAGCGACTGTTCGGTCTCGGAGGCCGGATCCCGTTCGGGCGCGTACCCCAATTCCGAGCTGACCGTGACCGCGATATCGCGGGCATCGTCGAGCGAGGCGACGGGGTGTTCCGACTGTTCGATCTTGGCGCCCCAAGTCCGCCCCGCGGTCACCGCCACCTCCGATCGGCGTCGCGGATCGGTGCCCAGCTGATCGGCGAGCACCTGGGCCAGGTCCTGATAGCCGACCGATCGCTGCACCGCGGCATATCCGATCCGCGGGCGTCCCCGTCCGCGCGGAGGCTGCTGAAACTGCCGCACCAGCGATTCCCGTGTGAGAACATCCAAATGGAATCGCACGGTCGTGACGTGCTGGCCCGTGACCCGGGCCAGTTCCTGGGCATCGAGGGGCTCGCTGGCGCCACGTAGGATTGCCAGCAGACGTCGTCGTGGCCAAGAATCGGACATAGCTCACCCCTCCTCTCGGGGGACTTTATCGGACGAGGCTGCGACTTAATCGTTCTTCCCCCGATTCGTGATGTGAAACGGTGACAACGATGTTCATCGACGCGCCGAACGGGCCCTCACTCACCCGCATGACGTGCCCCTATGTATGAAGGGACCTCCACCGTGCCCGTTGCCCCGGATCCTCATCCGTCCTTCGGCGCTTTCGCCCATCCGCAACGCCTGGTGAGCACCGAGTGGCTCTCGGCCCACATCGGCGCGGCCGGCCTGGCGATCGTGGAGTCCAATGCGGACGCCCTGCTCTACGACATCGGGCACATTCCCGGAGCGGTCAAGATCGATTGGCGCACCGAGCTTACCGACCAGCGCCTCCGCGATGTGGTAGACGGTGCGCGTTTCGCGGAATTGATGCGGATCAAGGGCATCGCGCGCGAAGACACCGTGGTGGTGTACGGCGATCGGTCCAACGGGAGTGCCGCCGCCACGGCCTGGGTTTTCGACCTGTTCGGACATTCGGATGTGCGACTGCTCGACGGCGGCCGCGATGTCTGGATCGCGGAGGCGCGCGAGACCACCTTCGAGGTGCCGGTGGCCGGGCCCGTACACTACGGGGCCGCCGAGCGCGACGACTCCCAGGCGCGGGCCTTTCTGGCCGATATCCGGCAGCGGCTGGCGGACGTCGACACCGGGACACGGCTGCTCGATGTCCGGGTGCCGGAGGAATACGCCGGCGTCAACCGCCTGATCACCGATCGCCCCGAGGAACAATCGCTGCGCGCCGGGCATATCCCGACCGCGGTGAATATCCCGTGGACGGCCGCGGTGGGCCCCGACGGCCGATTCCGCACGCGCGCCGAACTGGAACAGATCTACGCCGAGGTACTCGGCGCACCGGAAACCATCGTGTACTCGCGGATCGGGGAACATTCCGCGCACAGCCGATTCGTACTGACCGCGCTGTTGGGCGCGGCCGGAGTGCGCAATTACGACGGCTCCTGGACCGAATGGGCGAACGCGGTGCGCAGCCCGATCGTGACGGGTACGCAGCCGGGCGAGGCACCGGCCGCCGACCAGGTCGCGGCGGGGTCGGGCTAAGGTGTTGTTCACATCACGGGGCGGCGATACGGTTCCAGGATTCGGACCGTCGTCGTCAAGTGCGGGCGTGCTGCCTACACTTCCGTGAGACGTACGACTCGAGAGCACAGGGAGGCTCAGTGCCCAACCATGCCAACGCGCAGATCACCAAGGTACTTGTAGCGAACCGAGGCGAGATCGCCGTGCGCGTGATCCGGGCCGCCAAGGACGCCGGTATCGGCAGCGTCGCGGTGTACGCCGAACCGGACGCCGATGCGCCGTTCGTGAAACTCGCCGATGAGGCCTTCGCGTTGGGCGGTCAGACCTCGGCGGAGTCGTACCTGGTGTTCGACAAGATTTTGGACGCGGCCGCCAAGTCCGGCGCCGACGCGATCCACCCCGGTTACGGGTTCCTGTCCGAGAACGCCGATTTCGCGCAGGCGGTGCTCGATGCCGGACTGATCTGGATCGGTCCGTCCCCGCAGTCGATTCGCGATCTGGGTGACAAGGTCACCGCGCGCCATATCGCCGAGCGCGCCCAGGCGCCGATGGCCGCGGGCACCAAGGACCCGGTCAAGGACGCGAGCGAGGTCGTCGCCTTCGCCAAGGAGTACGGCGTGCCGGTGGCGATCAAGGCCGCGTTCGGTGGTGGCGGTCGCGGTATGAAGGTCGCGCACACCGTCGAGGAGATCCCCGAGCTGTTCGAGTCCGCCACCCGTGAAGCGGTGGCCGCGTTCGGGCGTGGCGAATGCTTCGTCGAGCAGTACCTGGATAAGGCTCGCCACGTCGAGGCGCAGGTCATCGCCGATAAGCACGGTAATGTCGTGGTCGCCGGAACCCGCGACTGCTCACTGCAGCGCCGCTTCCAGAAGCTGGTCGAGGAGGCGCCGGCGCCCTTCCTGACCGACGAGGTGCGGGCCAAGATTCACGAATCCGCCAAGCGGATCTGCAAGGAGGCCGGCTACTACGGTGCCGGGACCGTGGAGTACCTGGTGCAAGGCGAGACGGTGTCCTTCCTGGAGGTCAACACCCGGCTGCAGGTAGAGCACCCGGTCACCGAGGAGACCTCCGGAATCGACCTGGTGCGCCAGCAGTTCCGCATCGCCGAGGGCCACGAGCTCTCGATCAAGGAAGACCCGACCCCGCGCGGGCACTCGTTCGAGTTCCGCATCAACGGTGAGGACGCCGGCCGCAACTTCCTGCCGGCCCCCGGCCCGGTCACGGTGTACAAGGAGCCGAGCGGCCCCGGTGTGCGGCTGGATTCCGGCGTGGTCGAGGGTTCGGTGATCGGTGGTCAGTTCGATTCGATGCTGGCCAAACTGATCGTCACCGGTGAGAACCGTGAGCAGGCGCTGCAGCGCGCCGCCCGCGCGCTAGCCGAGTACCAGGTCGAGGGTCTGGCGACGGTCATTCCGTTCCACCGCCACATCGTGGAGAACCCGGCGTTCGTCGGCGACGGCACCAAGTTCGACGTCTACACCAAGTGGATCGAGAACGAGTGGGACAACCCGATCGAGCCCTACACCGGTTCCCAGCCCCTCGACGAGGAGGATGGCGAGCCTCGTCAGAAGGTCGTCGTCGAGGTCGGCGGCCGCCGGGTCGAGGTGTCGCTGCCCGGTCAGTTCTCGGTCGGTGCCGGAGCGGTGGCGGCCAATGGCGCCGGCGTGGTCCGCAAGAAGCCCAAGCCGCGCAAGCGCGGTGGCGCCGGGGCCGGTGGCGCCTCCGGTGACGCCGTGACCGCCCCCATGCAGGGCACCGTGGTCAAGGTGGCCGTCGAGGAGGGCCAAACCGTGGAGGCCGGGGATCTGGTGGTCGTGCTCGAGGCCATGAAGATGGAGAACCCGGTCACCGCACACAAGTCCGGTGTGGTGACCGGTCTGGCCATCGAGCCGGGCGCCGCCGTCACCCAGGGCACTGTGCTCACCGAGATCAAATAGGACGCATGCGATCGAGGGCCCCGCGCCGGTTCGCCGATGCGGGGCCCTGGTCGTGTCACTCGGATGCCGGATTCCCCGGTCTTCCCGGTAATCTCGTGTCATGGCTGACTCTCCCGATGTTCGCATCGGCACCGCCGAGCGGGAACAGGCGCTGGCGCGGCTGTCGGACCATTTCGCCGAAGGTCGGTTGTCGGTCGGTGAGTTCGACGAACGCAGCGCCACTATCGCCGCCGCGGTGACCAGGGCAGATCTGGCGCCGGTATTCGTCGATCTCCCGGCGACGGTGCCGCAGCAACCGCCGCCGGAGCGATCGGAGGCGCCGGCCGCCCCGCCCGCCCGCCGGGGCAATGAGATCGCCGGGGTGGTCACGGGGCTGGCTGTGCTGATCGCGCTGGTGCTGTTCTTCACCACCCACACCTGGCTGTGGTTGCTGCTGATTCCCGCCGCGGGGATCGTCACCCGCGGTATGTACGGGGGCGGCCGGCCGCGGCAGCGGCGGCTGGAACGGCGACAGCGGCGGCGAGGTCGGCCCTAGTGGAGCCGATCGAGATCAATGCCGGGGGCTGGTACCTGCGCGCCCTGCGCGCCGACGACCGTATCGACGATCGTCCGGCGCTGGCCGACGGCGGTATCACCGACCCCGACCATGTGGCTAAACGGTCCGTGGGGTGGGCCGAGGAATCCGGATATTCGTGGGCGGTCTGTGAACCGACCACCGCGGAGCTGGTGGCCGAGATCGTGGTCACCCCGGAATCCGATGGCACCGCCGAACTTTCGGGCTGGGCGCGTGAAGGCTACAGTGCCGCACTGGAATCCGGGACGGCCGCGGTGCGCAGATTCGTGGCCGGAGCGCTCGGCCTGACAGTTCGCTGAATTCTCCAAAAGTGTTGTTCAGCAGCGATATCAGTGGGTCGCTGACTCGTTCGCGGCAATAATTCGGTGGCTCGCCGGACTCGGTAACCCGTACCGTGAGGCCTGTCGAACCCAGCTCTACTGGGAGGAGGCGCACGATGTGGGAATGGAGTAGATCGGTCGCCGAACGTGCCGCCGCGGCGGTGTGGACGCGCCCGGTACGGGAACCGGCGCCGACCGTGCTGGACCCGCCGGTGTGGACCGAATCGAGTGCTGAGCGAGAGGGGAGCGTCGTCGAGGAGGATCGGGATTCCCGACTCGGTGATGCGATGGTGGCCGATGCGAAGGGGGAGATGGAGTTCGGGCGCATCGGCTATGGCCTGGCCGGGTGAGCGACGGCAGTACCGGCAGGCAGGAGTAGCCTGCGATTCGTGCACAGGCCACCGTTGGACGCCGGAACTCTGCGACGTGCTCTCGCCGAGGATCCGGACCTGTCCTCATTCTTCTCCCGGATCGATGTGGTGGAGTCGACCGGATCGACCAATGCCGATCTGATCGCGCGGGCGGCCGATCCCGCGGCCGACCACCAGGTGCTGATCGCCGAATATCAGGACAGCGGGCGCGGCCGGCATGACCGCAGTTGGGTCTGCCCCGCCCGCGCCCAGGTCGCCATGTCGATTCTGGTCCGGCTGCGGGGCATCGATCCGCCGGTGCTCGGCTGGTTGCCGCTGCTGACCGGTGTGGCGATCGTGGACGCGGTGCGCGAAACCACCGGACTGGACGCGAAACTCAAGTGGCCCAACGATATTCTCATCGACGGCCGCAAGACCGCCGGAATTCTGGCGGAGGTCGCCACCGCCGCGGCCGAGCCCGCGGTGGTGGTCGGCATCGGGCTCAACGTCAGCCTCACCGAAGCGGAATTACCTGTACCGCACGCTATTTCGCTGGAGTTGGCAGGTGCCGGGCCGGTCGATCGTACCGAACTGGCGCTGGCGATGCTGCGGTCGTTCGCGCGGCACATCACCGAATGGCGTTCGCGGGACTGGGATATCGCCGGGCCGGCGCGTGAGTATCGCCGTCGGTGCGCGACCCTGGGTGCGCAGGTGC
>JAFMQT010000403.1 GCA_017354515.1 Nocardia sp.
AACTGTCGCCTGTGGCTCGTGCGGTGGATCTGGAGGCGCGATGACTCAACCAACGAATGAGGAAAACAGCGACGAACCGCTCAGTGTGTTGGTCCCGGAAGAACCGCCGTCGCTGACCCCAGAGGCGGCGGCATGCCTTTTACGATTGATCCGAAAATCCGTGCTGAAAAGGTCGGGGACTGGTGTGCCCGGCTCGGAGGGGAGGGCAGCGTGACGGTCAGGTTCGCGTTTGCTGGTCGCGTGTCGAGCGAAGATCAACAGGACCCGGAGGCCTCTCGTCAGTGGCAGATGGCGCGGGCGCGGGCGTTGATCGAGCGGCACGGCGAGATCGTTTCGGAGTTCTTCGATGTCGGGCAGTCGCGGTCGATTCCGTGGAAACGGCGGCCGCAGGCGTCGCGGCTGCTGGAATTGTTGAAGGATCGCGGGCGAGGGTTCGATGCGGTGGTGATCGGTGAGCCGCAGCGCGCGTTCTACGGGAATCAGTTCGGGCTGACGTTTCCGGTGTTCGTGCATTACGGCGTGCGGTTGTGGGTTCCCGAGGTTGGCGGTCCGATCGATCCGGAGTCCGAGGCCCATGATCTGATCATGTCGGTTTTCGGTGGCATGTCCAAGGGTGAGCGGAGCAGGATCAAGATCCGGACGCGGGCGGCGATGGCTTCGCAGGCGCAGGTCGAGGGCCGGTATCTGGGTGGTCGTCCGCCATATGGTTACCGGCTGGCCGATGCGGGCCCGCATCCGAACCCGGGCAAGGCCGCTGATGGGAAACGCCTCCATAAGCTGGAACCCGACCCGCTGACCGCACCGATTGTGCAGCGGATATTCGACGAATATCTCTCGGGGATAGGTGTTTTCGCCATTGCGCAACGCCTTACCTCGGATGGGGTGCCGTCGCCGTCGGCCAACGACAGACCACGCAATCGTCACCGGACGACGATCGCGTGGTCGAAGAGCGCTGTGCGGGTAATCCTGACCAACCCGCGTTACACCGGCTACGAGGTGTGGAACAAGCAACGCAAGCAGGAGTCGCTGATCGATGTCGAGGATGTCGCACTGGGGCATCAGACGAAGCTGACATGGAATCGCAAGGGCGACTGGGTATTCTCCGATCAACCCGTCCACGAAGCGCTGGTCGCGAAGGATACTTTCGAACAGGTTCGCCTTCGGCTTGCCTCACGTGGTCCGCGTTCGAGCGGACGCGAAATCACCCGCCACGCGCACCCGTACGGGTTTACCGGCATGGTGTTCCATGAAGCCTGCGGGCGGCGGATGCAGGGGACCTGGAACCACGGTTGCGCTCACTATCGCTGCCGGTATCCGGCCGAGTATGCCGTCGCGAACCTCATCGATCACCCGCCCTCGGTCTACATCCGCGAAGACTCGTTCATCGACCACGTCGATTCCTGGCTGGCCGACATTTTTCGCGCCGACCGGATCGAACACTCACTGCAGATGCTTGAGCAGTCAGAACAGACCAATCGGCCTACACCACTTGTCGAGCCACGGCGCTCTCTCGCCGAATACGACCGGAAACTGGCTCGACATCGCGCCGCGCTGGAGGCGGGCGCGGATCCGGTCCTTGTTTCCCAATGGATTCACGAAGTTCAGCAGCAGCGGCAGGCTGCGGAAGCGCAGATCGCGGCCACCACCCGACAATGTGAAACCAACCGCCGAATGAACCCGAACGAAATCAAGGAAGTGGTCGAACATCTCGGTGGATTGACGAACCTGTTGCGAACCGCTGACGTTCGTGACAAGCGTGCGGTATACCAGCAACTGGGTCTGAAGCTGACATACAACCACGAAAAACGGGTGATCGTGGTTGAATCCAATCCGCGACCATCCGTGGGCGTACTGGTCGTGTCCGGAGGGGGACTTGAACCCCCACGTCCATTAGTAGGACACTAGCACCTCAAGCTAGCGCGTCTGCCATTCCGCCACCCGGACCGGTGGTGCTCAGCAAGGTTATCGGATGGATCCTCGAGGTCCAAATTGCGGCCGTTCGCACAGGTTGTGGACGGTTTGCTGAGCGCCTCCGCTGCGTCGTCAGTTGGGTAGCGCGTCCAGCAGGGCGGCGCGCTGGCGGGAGCCGAGGCCGCCGATGCGGCGGTCGACGGGGATATCGGCTTCGTCCATGAGCTTGGCCGCCTTGACCGGGCCGATGCCGGGCAGGGCCTTGATGACCGCGGCGACCTTGGTCTTCTTGACCAGGTCCTCCTTGTCGGCACGCTCGAGTACCTGGGCCAACGAGACCGAGCCCTTGCGGATCTGCTCGATCAGCTCCGACCGCGCCTTGCGTACCGCGGCCGCCTTGGCCAGCGCTTCGGAGCGTTGCTCGGCGGTCATGGTGGGAAGTGCCATGCTCTCTAACCTTTCACTCGTTCGCTGGAACCTCAACGGCACCGATTGAACATCACCACTGGCGCGGTGATGGGCCGACACACCGCAGGATAATCCCCGTTCGGGGCGGTGGCGAGGGGGTGTGGTTGGTTGGATGCGCGAAATTTGCTGTGAATGTCGTCGTGGTGGGACCACTGTTTGGTGCGGTCGCGATCGGTCTGCGTTTCGAATTCGGTCGCGCACTTGTGGATTCGTGAACCTGCGTCGGTGATGGCCGGTGGCGGACCGCTGCCCGCGTGGGGTTCCGCGAAATTCTCATTGTTACTACCGGAATCGGGTATTTCGGCGAGTTGTCGGGCGGGTGTGGCGTTCCCGCACCCCCGCCAGCGGCGTGGACCGCCGCCGAGCGATTGTGCGTGGTAGGAAGAGGGGCGTGACCACACACGGTGAATCTGGCCAGTCCCGAGCCGAATCCGAAGTGGTGGATCTGGTCAGCACCTTGATCCGCTTCGACACCTCCAATACCGGGGTCCTGGAGACCACCCGGGGCGAGCGCGAGTGTGCCGAGTGGGTGGCCGATCAGTTGCGGCAGGTCGGCTACACCACCGAATACGTCGAATCGGGGCAGCCGGGCCGCGGCAATGTATTCGCCCGGCTGGCGGGAGCCGATCCGACGCGGGGCGCGCTGATGATTCACGGCCACCTGGATGTGGTGCCCGCCGAGGCGTCGGACTGGAGTGTGCACCCGTTCTCGGGGGCGATCCGCGACGGTTACGTGTGGGGGCGGGGCGCGATCGATATGAAGGATATGGTCGGGATGATGCTGGCGGTGGCACGCCAGTTCAAGGCCGAGGGTACCGTCCCCCCGCGCGATCTGGTGTTCGCGTTCCTGGCCGACGAGGAGGCCGGCGGCACCTGGGGCTCGCAGTGGCTGGTCGATCACCGTCCCGAATTGTTCGAAGGGGTCACCGAGGCGGTCGGTGAGGTGGGTGGTTTCTCGCTGACGGTGCCGCGCCGCGACGGCACCCAGCGGCGGCTGTATCTGGTGGAGACCGCGGAGAAGGGTCTGGGCTGGATGCGGTTGCGCGCCAAGGCCCGTGCCGGGCACGGCTCGTTCCTGCACGACGACAACGCCGTCACCAAACTCGCCGACGCGGTCTCGCGGCTCGGCAATCACACCTTCCCGCTGGTGCTGTCGGATTCGGTGACCGAATTCCTGGCCGCGGTCGGTGCGGAGACCGGTATCGGGTTCGATCCCGAGGGCCCGGATATCGAAGGCCAGCTCGCGAAACTGGGCACCATCTCCCGCATCATCGGTGCCACGCTGCGCGATACCGCCAACCCGACCATGCTCAGCGCCGGGTACAAGGCCAACGTGATCCCCCAGACGGCGGAGGCGACCGTGGACTGCCGGGTGGTGCCGGGCCGGCAGGCGGCGTTCGAGCGGGAGGTCGACGAGCTGATCGGCCCGGACGTCGAGCGTGAGTGGATCACCGCGCTCGGCTCGTATGAGACCACCTTCGACGGGGATCTGGTCGAGGCGATGAACGAGGCGATCCTCGCTCACGATCCTGGGGCGCGCACCGTGCCCTACATGCTCTCCGGTGGTACCGACGCGAAAGCGCTCGCCCGGTTGGGGATTCGCTGCTTCGGTTTCGCTCCGCTGCGATTGCCGCCGGAGCTGGACTTCACGGCGCTGTTCCACGGTGTCGATGAACGGGTGCCGGTCTCGGCACTGGAATTCGGCGCCCGCGTCATGGAGCATTTCCTGTTGCACAGCTGATTAGAGGAAGGACCGATATTCGTGCCCGACTACTCCTACGATCCCTACGCCGCGCTCCCGCGGCTGCCGGAATTCACCGTCACCTCCACCGATGTCACCGACGGTCAGGCGCTGGCCAACGACCAGGTCTCCGGTGTGTTCGGCGCCGGCGGCAAGGACATCTCCCCGCAACTGTCCTGGAGCGGATTCCCGTCGGAGACCAAGAGTTTCGCGGTGACCGTCTACGACCCCGACGCCCCGACCGCCTCGGGTTTCTGGCACTGGGCCGTCGCCGACATCCCGGTGTCGGTGACCTCGCTGGACGCCGGCGCCGGCAGTGAAGGCGGTACGCTGCCCGCCGGTGCGATCCAGTTGAACAACGACGGTGGGTTCGCCGGATTCGTCGGCGCCGGCCCGCCGCCCGGACACGGCTATCACCGCTACTACGTCGTTGTGCACG
>JAFMQT010000404.1 GCA_017354515.1 Nocardia sp.
GACAACATTCCATGTCAGATTATGGCAACGCACTTCGCGGCATGTCCCCGATTGCCTCCGGAGGAATCGCGTGGCGGAACAGAAAATCACCTACTGCAGAATCTGTGAGTCGATGTGCGGCCTGGTCGCGACCGTGCAGGACAACACGGTGCTGGCGCTACGCCCGGATCCAAATCACCCGCTCACCGGCGGCTTCGCCTGCCCCAAGGGCATCGCGATGACGGAGGTTCAAGCCGACTCGGACCGGATCGTCCACCCGCTGCGCCGTAAGGGCGACGGGTCGTTCGAGCGGGTCGGCTGGCAGCAGGCCCTGGCCGAGATCGGGCAGCGGTTGCGCGCCATCCGCGACGAGTCCGGCACCGACGCGATCGGTACCTATATGGGCAACCCCACCGCCTTCTCCCACGCGACCGTGCCGTGGGTGAAGGGGATGATGGACGCCCTCGGATCGCGGCATTACTACACCGCGTCATCCCAGGACGGCAACAGCCGGTTGCTGGCCAGTGCGATCACGTTCGGTTCGCCACTGACCATTCCGGTGCCGGACCTGCTACGCACCGACTACCTGCTGATGATCGGAGCCAATCCGGTTGTGTCGCACGGAAGTATGTTCACCGGCGTCGTCGCACGCGAGGCCTTGACGGACATCGTCGACCGAGGCGGCCGTGTAGTCGTCGTGGACCCGCGCCGGACCGAGACCGCGCGGCTGTTCGAGCACCTCAGTATCAGACCCGGTGGGGACGCGTGGTTCATGCTCTCGATGCTCAATGTCATCTTCGCCGATGGCCTCGAGGACGCTGCGGCCCTCGCGCGACATGCCGCCGACGCCGATCGGCTCAGATCGATAGTCAGTGCGTTCACGCCCGAGAGGACCGAGCCGCACTCCGGCGTACCGGCCCAGCTCACGCGGCAGACCGCGCGCGATTGCGCCACCGCGCGTTCGGCCGCGTTCTACGGGAGAGTCGGCGCATGCACCGGCCCTTACGGGACGTTGGTGAACATGCTGCTCGACGCACTTTCGGTCGTCACCGGCAATCTCGATCGCGTCGGCGGCTCGGTATTCCCGACCCCGCCGATCGATCTGTTCGGACCGATCATCAAACGTGGGCTCGACACCGTGGCGGATTGGCGAACTCGTGTCGGCGACCTTCCCGAAGTGCTCGGCACTGCGCCGGCGGGCATCATGGCCGAGGAGATCCGCACTCCCGGGCCGGGCCGGCTACGGGCCCTGCTGGTGGTTTCCGGCAACCCGGTGCTGTCGGTCCCCGGGAGTACGCAACTCGAGGAGGCACTTCCCGAGCTCGACCTGCTGGTCTCGATCGACCTCGGGTTCAACGATACCAACCGGCATGCCGACTTCATCTTGCCCGCAACCACTTTCCTCGAGCGTGAGGACATTGTCGTCACCTTCCTGTCGTATCAGTTGCGGCCGTTCCTGCAATGGACCGACCCGGTTGTCGCACCCCGCGGGGAGGCGCGCGAAGAGTGGACCATCCTGCGCGACCTCAGTGCGGAGCTCGGTATCGTCCCGAGCTCGATCCCGGAGATCCGCCGGCTCGGTGCACTTGCGCGGCGTATCCGGCCCAAGACGCTTTTCGACGCCATGCTGCGAATGGGGCCGTTCGGCGACCGGTTCGGCCTGCGCCGCGGCGGCCTCAGCATCGCGAAACTGCGCCGCAGTCCGCATGGCGTCCGCCTCGGCGACTATGTCGAGACCGGCGTCATCGGCGATCGGCTCACCCACCCCGACCGGCTGATCCACATCGGCTCCGATGAACTGGCGGCGGAGGTCCAGCGCCTGCAAGCCGAACGGACCGATCCGGACTATCCGATGCGCCTGTTCGGTCGTCGGGAACTTCGCTCGATCAACTCATGGATGAAGAACTCGCCGACCCTGATGGTCGGGGATATACACCCGTCGTGCGGCATCCACCCGCGCGATGCGCGGGCCCTCCGGCTCGTCGACGGCGGGCGCGCCCGCATCACCTCACGCGCGGGCTCACTCGACGTGGTGGTCGATGTGACCCGCGATGTCGCACCAGGGTCCGTGTGTATGCCGCACGGCTGGGGCAAGCGCCTCGGCCGGGACGGCGCGGACCAGGGTGCCGCACGGCCGAATGTCAACGTGCTCACCAGCGCCCGCGCCCAGGACCTCGAGCAGATCTCCGGGATGTCCGTCCTGACCGGCGTCGAAGTCCGCATCGAGGCGGTACCACCGCAGGCGGCCGCAAGGCAGCCGGTGATCCGGCCTACCCACTGAAAGGTCGTACACATGGCCCATGTCATCACGGCGTCATGCTGCAACGACGCCGTCTGCGCGCAGGTCTGCCCGGTCGATTGCATCCACCCGACGCCGGACGAACGTGCCTACTGGACAGCCGAGATGCTCTACATTGATCCGGCGGTGTGCATCGACTGCGAGGCATGCATAGAGGTGTGCCCGGTCGCGGCGATCTATCGCGATCGTGAGCTGCCGGCAGATCTGACCACGTTCGCGGCGATGAACGCCGCCTATTTCGAGCAGGCCGTCGAATGACGCCGCGGGCGCGAACCACCCTGCGGATTGCCATCGTCGGCGCCGGTCCGTCGGGACTGTACGCAGCGAAACATCTGCTCATCGATCCGCGTCGCGATGTCCGAGTGACGATGCTCGACAGCTCGCCGGCACCATGGGGACTCGTACGTACCGGGGTCGCACCGGATCACCCGAATACCAAGAACGCGACACGCCAGTTCCACCAGACGATCTCCGACCCGCGGTTCAACCTGTATTTGAACACCACCGTCGGAACAGATGTCAGCCACGATGAACTGCGCACCCATCATCATGCGGTGATCTATGCGGTGGGCGCGTCCCGAGGACGTGCCCTGAATCTCCCAGGCGAAGCACTGGCAGGGGTTCACGACGCGATCGACTTCGTCGGCTGGTACAACGGCGACCTCCGGCAGGTGGATCTGCCGGTCGACCTGTCGTGCGAGCAGGCGATCATCATCGGCAACGGCAATGTAGCGTTGGACATCGCACGCGTGCTGACCTCGGATCCCGATTCGCTGAGCCGCACCGACATCTGCGACCACGCACTGGATACGTTGCGTAGCAGCCGAATCCGGCGCGTGCTGATTCTCGGCAGGCGCGGACCCGAACATGCCGCCTGCACGACGCCCGAGCTCATCGGCCTGATGCAGCTGGACGGCGTCGCGTTGACGGCCGACACGGCGCCGGAGCACGACGACGGCGCCACCGGCGTCGAGGCATTCAAGGCAATGCTGCTTCGGGAGGTCGCCCACCATGAGCCGAGGGCGTCGGCGAAACAGATCATCCTGCGGTTCCACTCGCCTCCGAGCGCGATCCTCGGCGCGGCTGCCGTCGAGGCCGTTCGCGTGACCGATGCGCATGGCGTCGAGACCGACTTGGACGCCGGACTGGTGATCAAGTCGATCGGCACCCGCACCCGCGAGATTCCCGGGCTGGCGTTCGACAGCTCCACCGGCCGAATTCCCAATCTGCACGGGCGGGTCGCCGATGCAGTGGGTATCTACGTCACGGGTTGGTGCAGGCGCGGCCCGTCGGGAGTCATCGGTACCAACAAGCACTGCGCTGCGGAGTCGGTCGACCGGATTCTGCACGACTATGCGGCCGGAATTCTCCATCCCCCGAGGTCTGCCGTGGGCGAGTTCGACACGCTGCTTCGGGCGCGCAACCCGCTGGCATTCGACACCGCTGACTGGTGGCGCATCGATGCACAGGAGGTCGATGCCGGCACCTCGACCAAGCCCCGGCGCAAGTTCCTCAGTGTGGAAGCATTCGTGGTGGCGGCGCGGGGAGAGCACTGATGAGTTGCGTATTTCCTGGAGGAATTTGTAGCGCCATGCCCCGTTCTCGCAAATTACTTTGTGCCGCCTACATGGCAATCTCGATCGCAGCGTTGATACTTACGTGGAGCCAGAATGTCGCGTACCGCAACGATATCGCGGGGTTCCTCGGACACTTTGTCCACGACACGAAGTCGACTCCCGCCGCACGGTCGATCATGGTCGACCTCATGCTATTGACTCTCGCCGCGATGATATTCATGGTCGTCGAGGGACGGAAGCGCGCGATCAGGTTTGTCTGGGCCTACGTCGCGGGCGGAGCGATCATCGGGATCAGCGTTGCATTCCCACTCTTCCTCCTGGCCCGCGAGCTACGGGGGACGTCGGCGGATCCAGTTCGCCTCGAGACGGTCGACGGCATCGCGCTCAGTGTCCTGTGGGTATTGATGGGTATCGCAGCAATCTACGTCGGCACGGCGTGATCGCGCGCCACCGGGCCTATCCCGAGCCCGAACTCGGACTGTATCGGAATGGCTCCTATCCGCCCGGAATCAGCACCGGCTTGATCACCTCGCCGGATGCGGCCCGGCCCTCGACGACATCGATCTCGCTGAGCGGGAAGCGTTCGACGAGTTTGTCGAACGGGAACAGCCCGGCTTTCCACCATTCGATCAGCTGCGGGATGAGCAGTTGCGCGACTGCGTCGCCTTCGAAGATGCCGAGAATCGTTTTGCCGAACAGGG
>JAFMQT010000405.1 GCA_017354515.1 Nocardia sp.
CCGCCCGCAACCCCCTCGGGGCCGGGCGGCAGCGGGCTTTTCCCGGGCTCACCGCCGGGCGGTCCGCTGCTGGGTCCGCCGCGCGGCCCGCACTGACGATCTTGCTCGGGGGTATGTCGGCGCGGCACCATAGATTGATGTGGAAGACCTCGGACGTGGCGGGGGAGCGGGGGGATTGACCGGAATCGCCGAATCGTTCCTGCGGTACATCGATGTGGACGGGTGCCGCCGGGAACTGGCCCTGAGCCCGGAACGCCAGCGCGTCACCATCGGCCGGTCCTCGCAGGCGGATCTGGCCTTGTCATGGGACGCGGAGGTTTCGCGCCTGCACGCCGCGGTGGAATATCTGAGCGCGCACTGGACCATCGTCGACGACGGCCTCTCCCGCAACGGCACCTTCGTCAACGGGGAGCGCCTGGCCGGGCGCCGCCGCCTGGAGGCCGGTGACCGGATCCGGGTGGGCACCTCGATGCTCTCGTTCCACGATTACAGCGCGGTGGTCGACGATGCCACGCACACCTCCGCGGCCGAACTACCCACCCCGCGCTCACTGACCGATACTCAGTTGTCGGTGCTGATCGCGCTGTGCCGGCCCTACCGAGGCGATCTCGAGTTCGCGACGCCGGCCTCGAATCAGCAGATCGCCGGGGAGCTGTACCTGACCGTGGACGCGGTCAAAACCCATTTGCGTACGCTGTTCTCGAAATTCGGTGTGGGGGATCTGCCGCAGAATCAGAAGCGGGTGCGCCTGGCCGCCCTTGCCATCCGGACCGGGATCGTCTCCCAGCGCGATCTGTGAGCGCCGGTGTTCGCTGTCGGCGTAGCGCCCGGGGAAACGTTTCCGGAGCAGGGCCCGTTATCACTGGATAGTCGCCGTTCGCGCCGGTTCGCCAATTGCGTCGGCGGGTGTCGCAATACCGTGGACGGACGTCGCCAATAGGGTGGAGGGACGTTCGCAATAGGGTGGACACACGGCGGCCGTCAGCCCCGCCAACTAGAGTAGAGGCGGGGAATGCAACCCCAGGGCTGCATGGCAGGCTGGCGCCACAGGTGTGCGGCACGGGTGTGCCGCACAATGGGCAGCGCCGGATGCCGATGACAGCAGAGCAGGAAGTGAGGGAGCGATGTTCGAGAGGTTCACCGACCGCGCGCGGCGGGTCGTTGTCCTGGCCCAGGAAGAAGCCAGGATGCTCAACCACAACTACATCGGCACCGAGCACATCCTGCTGGGGTTGATCCACGAGGGTGAGGGTGTCGCGGCCAAGTCCCTGGAGTCGCTGGGCATTTCGCTCGAGGGCGTGCGCAGCCAGGTCGAGGAGATCATCGGCCAGGGCCAGCAGGCCCCATCCGGGCACATTCCGTTCACGCCGCGCGCCAAGAAGGTGCTGGAGCTGAGTCTGCGCGAGGCGCTGCAGCTCGGCCACAACTACATCGGTACCGAGCACATTCTGCTCGGCCTGATTCGCGAGGGCGAGGGCGTCGCGGCCCAGGTACTGGTCAAACTGGGCGCCGACCTCAATCGGGTGCGCCAGCAGGTCATCCAGCTGCTGTCCGGCTATCAGGGCGGTAAGGAGGCGGTCGAGTCCGGTGCTCGCGGTGAGTCCGGCACCCCGTCGACCTCGCTGGTGCTCGACCAGTTCGGCCGCAACCTGACCCAGGCCGCCCTGGAGGGCAAACTGGATCCGGTCATCGGCCGCGCCAAGGAGATCGAGCGGGTCATGCAGGTGCTGTCGCGCCGCACCAAGAACAACCCCGTGCTGATCGGTGAGCCCGGCGTCGGTAAGACCGCCGTGGTCGAGGGCCTGGCGCAGGCGATCGTCAACGGCGAGGTGCCCGAGACGCTGAAGGATAAGCAGCTCTACACCCTGGACCTGGGTTCGCTGGTCGCCGGCAGCCGCTACCGCGGTGATTTCGAGGAGCGCCTGAAGAAGGTGCTCAAGGAGATCAACACCCGCGGCGACATCATCCTGTTCATCGACGAGCTGCACACGCTGGTCGGTGCGGGCGCGGCCGAGGGTGCCATCGACGCCGCCTCGATCCTGAAGCCCAAGCTGGCCCGCGGTGAGCTGCAGACCATCGGTGCCACCACGCTCGACGAGTACCGCAAGTACATCGAGAAGGATGCCGCGCTGGAGCGTCGTTTCCAGCCCGTGCAGGTGGGCGAGCCGACGGTCGAGCACACCATCAACATCCTCAAGGGTCTGCGTGACCGCTACGAGGCGCACCACCGGGTTTCGATCACCGACGGTGCCCTGGTCGCGGCGGCCACCCTCGCGGACCGCTACATCAACGACCGCTTCCTGCCGGACAAGGCGATCGACCTGATCGACGAGGCGGGCGCCCGGATGCGTATCCGCCGGATGACCGCACCGCCGGACCTGCGCGAGTTCGACGACAAGATCGCCGATGCCCGCCGGGAGAAGGAAAGCGCCATCGACGCGCAGGACTTCGAGAAGGCCGCGCGGCTGCGCGATAAGGAGAAGCAGCTCGTCGCCAAGCGTGCCGAGCGCGAGAAGCAGTGGCGTTCCGGTGATCTGGACGTTGTGGCCGAGGTCGACGACGAGCAGATCGCCGAGGTGCTGGCCAACTGGACCGGTATCCCCGTCTTCAAGCTCACCGAGGAGGAGACCACCCGGCTGCTCCGCATGGAGGACGAGCTGCACAAGCGGATCATCGGCCAAGAGGATGCCGTCAAGGCGGTTTCCAAGGCCATCCGCCGTACCCGCGCCGGTCTGAAGGACCCCAAGCGCCCCTCCGGTTCGTTCATCTTCGCCGGTCCGTCCGGTGTGGGTAAGACCGAGCTGTCCAAGGCGCTGGCGAACTTCCTGTTCGGTGAGGACGACGCGCTCATCCAGATCGATATGGGCGAGTTCCACGACCGCTTCACCGCCTCGCGGCTGTTCGGTGCCCCTCCCGGCTACGTCGGCTACGAGGAGGGCGGCCAGCTCACCGAGAAGGTGCGCCGCAAGCCGTTCTCGGTGGTGCTGTTCGATGAGATCGAGAAGGCGCACCAGGAGATCTACAACACCCTGCTGCAGGTGCTCGAGGACGGCCGCCTCACCGACGGTCAGGGCCGCACGGTCGACTTCAAGAACACCGTGCTGATCTTCACCTCCAACCTGGGCACCTCGGATATCTCCAAGGCGGTCGGGCTGGGCTTCTCACAGTCCAACAACGCGGGCTCGAACTACGAGCGGATGAAGCTCAAGGTCAACGACGAGCTCAAGAAGCACTTCCGCCCGGAGTTCTTGAACCGTATCGACGACGTCATCGTCTTCCACCAGCTCACCACCGAGCAGATCGTGGAGATGGTTGATCTGATGATCGACCGCGTCGCGACCCAGCTGCGGAACAAGGATATGGAGATCGAGCTCACCGACCAGGCCAAGAGCCTGCTGGCCAAGCGCGGTTTCGATCCGGTGCTGGGTGCCCGGCCGCTGCGGCGCACCATCCAGCGCGAGATCGAGGATCAGCTGTCGGAGAAGATCCTGTTCGGCGAGATCGGCGCCGGGCAGATCGTCTCGGTCGACGTCGAGGGCTGGGACGGCGAAGGCCAGGGCGAGGACGCCAAGTTCACCTTCGAAGGTAAGGACAAGCCCAAGTCGGAATCCGAGCCGGTGGCAGCGCTGGCCGGAGCCGGTGAGACGACGACGGAGTCCGCTGCCGAGTAGGCAGTCCGAAGCAGACCGGAAGTGCCGGTCACCCCACCCGGGTGAACGGCACTATCCATTTCACCGGGTCCGCCGAGAATTCGAAGTCAGCGCAGGCGTTCGAGGATCGGGGCGAAGCCCTCGGCGAGGTCGCCGGGGACGATTACCTCGTCGATGCCGTACTTGTCCTGGCGTTCGCGCAGGATATCTGCTGCCGCCTCCGGATCGGCGGGGAGCAGGCCGAAGGCACCCGCGTGCCGCAACTGTGCGGCATCGAAATGGCCCGCCGGCGACCAGGCGGTGCGTTCGCCAACGCCCACGAGCTGGCAGGTGAACGGAATCGGCTGGTCGGTGCTGTCGCGGACCCGGGAAAACAGTTGCGCGACATCCTGTTCGGTGGCCTGCGGCGCGGTCGCGGTGAGGATGCGGTCGGCGAATCCGGCTGCGGCGGTCAGCATTCGAGGCCCGGCCGCCGCCACCATGACCGGCGGCGGCGGATCCACATCGGCGCGGACGGCGTCGACGATGTCGATCAGATGGGCTCGTCGCTGTCCGGGTGAACCCCACGGCAGCCCCAAACGCTGGGCCTCCGCTTCCGCGCCGGGACGCCCCACGCCGATGCCCAGTTCGAACCGGCCATCGGAAAGTAGTTGCAGCGCAGCGCTTTCCCGGACCACCGCAGCGGCGGTGCGGAGTGGGGCGGCGAGCACGTTGGGCCGCAGGCGCAGGGTTGTGGTGGCGGCCGCGGCGGTCGCCAGGGCCGGAAAAGGGGACGGTGTGTTCAGGGTGTCCGGCATCAGCAGGGTGTGATAGCCCTGATCTTCGGCCGCGCGGGCGGCCGCGATCCAGCTGGTTGCCGATTGCGGGACGAGCATTGTTCCGAAACGG
>JAFMQT010000406.1 GCA_017354515.1 Nocardia sp.
CGGTACCCCGAGAGCATATCCTCGACGTTCTCGCCGAAGACCTTGCCCACCACGCCGTTCAGCATCCGGTTACCGGCCTCGTGACCGGCGCGGTAGGCCTGCGTGCCGACATCCTGTTTGCGAACGCCCAGCACGTGGTCGTACGGCCCGGACATCAGTTCCTCGATCATCCGCGGGGCCGCTGCGGCGTCGTAGGTGTCGTCGCCGTCGATCATGACGTAGACATCGGCCTCGATATCGGCGAAGGCGCGGCGGACCACATTGCCCTTGCCCTTGACCGATTCGGTGCGCACGACGGCCCCGGCGGCCCGTGCGCGTTCGGCGGTGGCATCGGTGCTGCGGTTGTCGTACACGTACACAACGATTCCCGGCACGGCAGCCCTGAGGTCCGTCACGACCTTGGCGACCGCAGCCTCCTCGTTGTGGCAGGGCACGACTGCTGCGATGCGAAGCTCGGTGGGGTTCACCCCGTCAATCCCTCATGTACTAGGCCGGCCCCGGAACTGCGGGCCGATGAAATACGGAACACCGGGAGGGTACAGGCCGCGCGCGATGCGGGTTCGCTGAACCCTCATCGTGTCGGATCGCCGCTATCGATGCTGGCACGTCGCATCCTATGGATTCGCTGGGCGGCCTGTGATCGAACGCGAAACACGCCGACGACGAGAGACCGGAACCCCGGTGCGGTACCGTCGCCGGGTGGCCAGCAGTAATACGGCGACCGAGACGGTCGATCGAACCGGCGACATCTGGCGAGTGAAAGTGCTTACCGCCCTACGCCAGAGCAGTGCGTTTCTTGTGGTCGGCGCGGTGGGCTTCCTGGTGGACGCCGGTACATACAACGCACTGGTCTTCATGGGCGATCCGGGTGTTCTCAACCGGGCACCACTGGTCGCGAAGATCATTTCGATCCTGGTGGCGACGGTGGTCACCTATTTCGGCAACAAATGGTGGACCTTCGCCCACAAACAGGGCAGCAGCGCCCGGCGCGAATATCTGCTGTACACGGTATTCAACGTCGTGGCGATCGGACTTCAGCTGGCCTGCCTGGGATTCTCCCGATACGTGCTGCATCTGTCCTCACCACTGGCGGACAATATCTCCGGCACCGTGATCGGCCAGATCGTAGCGGTGGTATTCCGGTACTGGGCATATGACAGGTTCGTATTCGCCGAATCGCGTACGGGGCCGAACACCTCCACCGCATGAGGTGGAGATAATGGGCTGTGCTCCGATGACATCCGGCTCCGGTGAGCCGGTTTCCATGAGCCCGCACTATCCGCGTCCGCGTCCGCAGGGTCGCCGGGCGACAACACGTTCACGAGGGATTTATCTATGGATCAGTCGGCTGGCCAGGCCGTGACCGCAACCGAGGACGACCGGCGCGCAGCCGCCCCCGCATCCGGTGCGGTGGATATCGACCGACCCGCCTCCGCGAGACTGACCCTGGCCCGCGGAATCTTCACCGGTCCCGCGCCCAAGATCAGCGACGAGCTGTACGCGGTGGTGAAGGGCCGCTCGCATCGGGAACGGCAGGCGCTACGTCTGGAGAAGGGTGCCCACGCGCACACCAACACCTATTTCGGCCGATTCGCGGCCAGTTACTGGCAGCGGTGGACCACCGTCACCGAGGTCGAGGTCGGGATGCGGGTGCAGACCTCCAGCCTGGCGCGGATTCGGCTGGCCGCCTCCGATATCGCTGGACATCGGCGCATCATCGACACCGCCGTGGTCAATGGCGACGGCATGGTCGTGCTGCGGGCGCGGCTGGATCAGTACGTCGACGGCGGCGCGCTGTGGGTGGAGTTCGACGCGGTCGGTGGGGAACTGGGGATCAGCGAACTGATCTGGTCGGCCCCGGCTCCCGAGCGGGTGCGCCCGGTGGCGATCGCCATCTGCACCTTCAACCGGGCCGAGGACTGCGCGCACACCGTCGCCGCGCTGGCCTCCGATCAGGAGGTGCTGTCCTCGCTCGATGCGGTCTACGTGGTCGACCAGGGCACCGATCTGGTCTCCGATCGTGAACTGTTCCAGCGGACCGAGCCGAGTTTCGGCGGCAAACTGCATTACATCCGCCAGCCCAATCTGGGTGGCGCCGGCGGTTTCACACGCGGTCTGTACGAGGTGTCCGCGGCCGGCAGCTTCACCGGCGCCGACCACGCCGATGTCATCCTGATGGACGACGACATCCTGTGTGAACCGGAGACGGTGCTGCGACTGAACGCCTTCGCCAATCTGACGGTGGAGCCGACCCTGGTCGGTGCGCAGATGCTGTATCTGCTCAATCCCGACTACCTCAATGTCGGGGCCGAGGAGGTGCATCCGCATAAGCTCCGGCACGGCCAGAAGGTGCCCAAGGCGCTTCGCAACGTGAGCATGCTGAAGAAGAATCAGGAGCGCCGCGTCGACGCCGGCTACAACGCCTGGTGGACCTGCCTGATCCCGGCCGAGGTGATCGCCCGCATCGGCCTGCCGCTGCCGATCTTCTTCCAATGGGACGATGTGGAGTACGGAATCCGTGCCCGCGAGGCCGGTTTCGTCACCGTCACCCTGCCGAACGCGGCGGTGTGGCACGCCGACTTCTACTGGAAGGATTTCGACGACTGGGCCCGCTACTTCAGCACCCGCAACTCGCTCATCGTCAGCTCGCTGCACACCGATCTGGATCCGAAGGCGGTGACCCGCAAGCTGTTCCGAGAACTCACCGAATATCTGGTCGGTATGCAGTACGGCCTCGCGCACACCACGCTGCAGGGTATCGAGGACTATCTGAAGGGCCCGAAGGTGTTGCGCGACGGCGGTATCGAGGCCCTCGCCAAGGCCCGGACCAGTCGCGGCGACTATCCGGAGACCAAGAAACACGATGCCGCGACCGCTCCGGTGCGCGCCGCCGACATCCAGGTCCGCCGGGCCGCCAGTGAGCCCAGCCGCCCGATGCTGGTGCTGTGCAAGCGGGCCTTTCAGCAGTGGACCGGGCGTACGCAGCCCGGTGTCGTCGCGGTCACCCGCGAGGATGCGCACTGGTGGCATCTGGGCCTGTTCGAGCATGTGGTGGTGACCGATGCCTCGCAGTCCGGTGTGCGGATTCGCCGGCGGGACAAGGCGAAAGCGCGTGCCCTGCTGATCCGGACCATCCGCGTACTGCGCCGGCTGCGTAATGAACTTCCCGAGTTGAGCCGGCAGTATCGCGCCGCCCAGGCGGACCTGATCAGCCGCGAGAACTGGGAGCGGCTGTACGGCATCTGAGCCGTGCGCAGGGATGCGCCGACCCGAACCGTGACCATCGTCCGTCTCCGGGGCGGCGCATCCACTGCGGGCGAGGCTAGCCCATCGCGGCGATGGTCAGCAGGATCCGCAGGACGAACAGCACACCGATAATCCCGTAACTGACATACGCCCAGGTCGCCCCCGGGAAAGGCCCCGACACCGGACCGAGGGCACCGCGGACCCAGGCGATAGCGGGAGTCTTGTAGTACACCGGCGTGCAGTATCCCTCGGCGACCGGAACCGCGGCCTCGGCCGCGCCGAGATCCCAGATCCATTTCGCGGCCACCCGGACGTGATGCTGACCCGGGCCGACCGGAATATGGGTCTGTCCCCATTTGGTGCCCGGCACCTCCATCCCGTTGACGGTGATCCGCGGACCGGTCAGCGCGAGCATGAAATTCATCGGGAAGAAGGCGGCATCGACCACGATGCCCTGCGGTCCGGGCTGCGGTTGGTACTGCTCGACCGGGTTCGGTGCACCGTACTGTGGTTGGCCCATCGGCGCGTTCGGCGCGCCGTAGGGTCCGGGCGCACCACCGTAGGGTCCCGGCTGCCCCGGTTGCGGTTGGGCGCCATACGGATTCATCGGCGGCTGCCCGTGGGGCGGTGCGGGTGGCTGGGGAGCACCCCACCCCGGACCGGACTGCGGTGCGGGTCCGCTGTACGGCTGCTGGAGCGGATACGACTGCGATCCCGCCTGCGGCTGGGCCGGATAAGGTTGGGACATACCGGCATTCGGCTGCGGGCCGGCCGGTGGCACGGGTTGCGGTTGCACCCGGTAGGGCTGTGACCCCGCGTGCGGTTGCATAGGGTGTGGTTGTGATGTGGCAGTCGGCTGCGCGGGATTCGGTTGTGAACCGGCAGGGGGCTGCATGGGATAGGGCTGCGATCCGGCGTGCGGTTGTACCGGGTGTGGTTGTGAACCGGCGTTCGGCTGCGCGGGCGGCGGCTGCGGCGGATACGGCTGTGAACCGGAGTGCGGTTGCGGATATCCGGGGGCGGCGATCTGCCCATTACCGCCGTGCGGACCCGGATCGCCCGGACCCTGCTGATAATTCGGATAAGGCTGCGAACCCCCCGATGGAAATGGTTGCCCGTAGGGTGGCTGCCCACCGTAGGGGTTGTTCACAGCCATACCTCCTGAAAAAAACGAAATGCGCTGATCTAGTCGGGTTTTCCGAACTGCTCACGCCGACCCAGGCGCCGCAGTCGCAGCCATTCTCGCAGACCCTCGGGATCTCGTTGCTGTACGAGGAAGAACCAGGAGA
>JAFMQT010000407.1 GCA_017354515.1 Nocardia sp.
GGAGATTCTGGGGCGCCGCCCCACCGACGCCGAGCTGGCGATGTATTCGGTGATGTGGAGCGAGCACTGCTCCTACAAATCTTCGAAGGTCCATCTGCGCTACTTCGGCCAGACCACCACGGACGAGATGCGCTCGTGCATGCTGGCCGGAATCGGCGAGAACGCGGGTGTGGTCGATATCGGCGACGGCTGGGCGGTCACCTTCAAGGTCGAAAGCCACAACCATCCCTCGTATGTGGAGCCGTATCAGGGCGCGGCCACCGGTGTCGGCGGCATCGTGCGCGACATCATGGCGATGGGTGCGCGGCCGATCGCGGTCATGGACCAGTTGCGTTTCGGTGCGGCCGAACATCCCGACACTCGCCGGGTGGTCGACGGCGTCGTGCGTGGTGTCGGCGGTTATGGCAACTCCCTGGGCCTGCCCAACGTCGGCGGGGAAACCGTCTTCGATCCGTCCTATCAGGGCAATCCGCTGGTCAACGCGTTGTGTGCGGGTGTGATGCGGGTGGAGGATCTGCATCTGGCCTTCGCCTCCGGTGCCGGCAACAAGATCATTCTGTTCGGTGCGCGCACCGGGCTCGACGGCATCGGTGGTGTGTCGGTGCTCGCCTCGGACACGTTCTCAGGAAATGAAGCGGATTCCGGGCCGGATTCGATTCTCGAAGGCGCAAGCGCTTCTCGGAAGAAGCTCCCCAGCGTTCAGGTCGGCGACCCGTTCACCGAGAAGGTGCTCATCGAGTGCTGCCTCGAACTTTTCCACGCCGGTCTGGTGGTCGGCATCCAGGATCTGGGCGGGGCCGGATTGTCCTGCGCCACATCCGAATTGGCTGCCGCGGGCGACGGCGGTATGCGCATCGACCTGGACCGGGTGCCGTTGCGTGCGGCGAATATGACTCCCGCCGAGGTGCTGTCCAGCGAATCGCAGGAGCGGATGTGCGCGGTCGTGACACCGGAGAACGTGGAGGCGTTCCTGGCGGTCTGCCGCAAATGGGATGTACTGGCGACCGTGATCGGCGAGGTCACCGATGGCGAGCGGCTGGTAGTGGACTGGCACGGCGAAACCGTCGTGGACGTACCGCCGCGCACCGTCGCCCACGAGGGCCCGGTCTACGAGCGGCCGGTCCAGCGCCCGGCGGACCAGGATGCCCTGATCGCGGACACCACGGCGAATCTGCCGCGGCCGAAAACCGGTGCGGAATTGCGCGCGACGCTGCTGACGTTGCTGTCGAGTCCGCAGCTGTGCAGCCGCAAATGGATTGTCGAACAATACGACCGGTATGTGCGCGGCAATACCGTCCTCGCCGAGCACGCCGACTCCGGTGTCATCCGCATCGATGAGGAATCCGGGCGCGGTATCGCCCTGGCGACCGACGCCTCGGGCCGGTACACCAAACTCGACCCCTACGCCGGCGCCCAACTGGCGCTGGCGGAGGCCTACCGGAATGTGGCAGGCAGCGGCGCCACCCCGAAGGCCGTCACCAACTGCCTCAACTTCGGTTCACCGGAGGACCCGGGTGTCATGTGGCAGTTCCAGCAGGCCGTGCGCGGACTCGCGGACGGCTGTGTGGCCCTGGGCATTCCGGTGACCGGTGGCAATGTCAGCTTCTACAACCAGACCGGGCGGACCGCGATCCTGCCGACCCCGGTCGTGGGTGTGCTGGGGGTCATCGACGACGTGCACCGCCGCATCCCGACGGGACTCGGTACCGAGCCCGGCGAGACGCTGATCCTGCTGGGTGAGACCCGTGACGAATTCGACGGTTCGATCTGGTCGCAGGTCGAGCACGATCATCTCGGCGGGGTGCCGCCCAGGGTCGACTTCGCCCGCGAACAGCTGCTGGCCGAGGTGCTGACCGCCGCCTCACGCGACGGAATGGTCAGTGCCGCACACGATCTCAGCGAGGGCGGGCTGATCCAGGCCGTGGTCGAGGCGGCGCTGGCCGGTGAAACCGGTTGCCGGATGCTGCTTCCCGAGGACGCCGATCCGTTCGTCACGCTGTTCTCCGAATCGGCGGGCCGGATTCTGGTCGCGGTGCCGCGTACCGAGGAGACCCGCTTCACCAAGATGTGCACCGCCCGGAATCTGCCGTGGGTGCGCATCGGCGTGGTGGATCAGGGCTCGGATTCGGTCGAGGTGCAGGGGCAGTTCTCGATCACCTTGGATGAGCTGCGCGCGGCCTATGAGGGCACCCTGCCGGCACTGTTCGGCGCGGGGGCCTGACTCCCGGGTCGGGATTGCCCTCGCGCGCCGGACCGGTTCCGGGAATTACCGCACCGGACCCGCATACTTGTCGGGTGCTCGATTCCGACGAGACTCTGTGCACATCGCCCACTCGTGATGCCGTCCCGCGGCGGATGGCATCACGGATACTTCGTCGCGTCGAGGACGTCATCGACCTCAATTACGTGGGGCTGGTCGTCGCCACCGTCTTCTTCGCCTGGTCGGTGACGCCGTCGCTGCTGCCCCGGGACTGGCTGTTCCAGGGCCTGATCAGCGGCCTGAACGCGGCCGCCGGATACGGCGCCGGCTGTCTGCTGGAGTGGGGATTTCGTCGGCTGATCCGCCCCCGGCTGCCGAATTACACACCACCGCAATGGATTCGGCGCGCGGCCGAGTTGTCGATTGTCGCCCTCTGTGTGGCCGCGGTCTGCTATATGCTGGTGCGCTCGGCGGACTGGCAGCGCGAGATCTACGGCCTGATGGATATGCGGGGATCGGGCACCTCGCGGGCCGCCTATCTGCGCACCGGCGGGCTGAGTCTCGCGGTGGCCGCGCTGGTGGTGGCCGGCTACCGGATCCTGCGTCTGCTGGTCCTGCTGATCGCCCGGCTGCTCAATCGCTGGGTCCGGGTTCCGCCCAGGCTGGCCCCGGTGGTCGGCGTCCTCGCCGTGGCGGTGGTCGTGATACTGCTGGTCAACGGAGTGCTGACCCGGGGGCTGTTCAGCGTCGCGAATTCGGCGGCCGGTGTGGCCAACGACACCATGAATCCGAACGCTCACCAGCCGGCCGCCCCCGAACGATCGGGAAGTCCGCAATCGCTGGCGCACTGGGACACCCTCGGGGAACAGGGCCGATGGTTCGTCTCGCACGGTCCGGACGCCTTCCGGATCGGCGCGGTGACCGGCCATCCGGCGCGGGACCCGATTCGTGTCTACGTCGGCCTCACCTCCGCGGGACCCGATCGGAGTGAGGAGCAACTAGCGGTCGCCGAACTCGAACGCACCCACGCCTTCGACCGCAAGGTGCTGGTGATCGTCACCACCACCGGGACCGGCTGGGTCAACGCGAGCGCCGCGTCCGCGATCGAGTATATGTACGGCGGCGATACCGCGATCGTGGCCTCGCAGTACTCCTATCTGCCGAGCGTGCTGTCCTTCCTCGCGGATCGGCAGAAGGTCGCGGTCGCGGGACACCGGATGTTCGACGCGATCTACGCCGCGTGGTCGGCGCGCCCGCCACAGTCGCGACCGAAACTGCTGGTGTACGGGGAGAGTCTGGGATCGCAGGGCTCGGAGTCGGCCTTCGGCGGTTTGAACGATCTGCGGTCGAAGGTGGATGGTGCGCTGTGGGTGGGTCCGCCCAATACCAATCGGATGTGGCAGCAGTTCGTCCGCCGGCGCGATCCCGGCACCCGCGAGGTGCAGCCGATCTACGCCGATGGATTGTCGGTCCGATTCGCCTCCACCGCGGCGGATTTGGGCAAACCGTCCCCGGACTGGCGCAGCCCGCACATCGTCTATCTACAGCATCCTTCCGATCCGATCATCTGGTGGTCGCCGGATCTGCTGTTCACCCGGCCGAATTGGCTGTCGGAACCGCGCGGATCGGATGTGTCCCCGCAGATGCGCTGGTGGCCATTGGTCACCTTCTGGCAGGTGGCCGCCGACCTGTCCAATTCCACGGCGGTCGGTGACGGCCACGGTCACAATTACGGCACGTTGGTGCTGGACGGCTGGGCCGCGGTGTTGCCGCCGCCGGACTGGAACCCCGCGCTCGCCGAGCACATCCGCACCGAACTGGACTTGTCCACGGCCTTCGAACGCGCGGTGAAATAGGTCGCCCGCCAGTGTCGGCGGAAGGGCGCTAGTGTCGGCGGAATGGCAAGACGTTCTGTGGATCCGGCGCGGGTGCGGGCCTCGGTGCTCGCGGTCGGGGATTGGTTGCGGGGGCAGTCACGGTCCGAACCCGGCCGTCAGGACCTCGCCGAGGCCGTGCGCGGGACCGCCCGAAGCCTCGCGGCCTCGGCGCCGGGGGCATCGGTCGAGGTGCGGGTGCCGCCCTTCGTCGCGGTGCAGTGCATCGAGGGTCCCCGGCACACCCGCGGTACCCCGCCGAATGTGGTGGAGACCGATCCGCGCACCTGGCTGCTGCTGGCCACCGGTCTGCTCGACTTCCGGACGGCGGTCGATTCCGGCGCTGTCACCGCGTCCGGAATTCGCGCGGCGGAACTGGCCCACTGGCTTCCGGTCGTCCCGCTGTAACGTTACGCGCCGGTTGCGGTGTTCTTGCCGACCGGCTTGCGCTCCAAGCCTT
>JAFMQT010000408.1 GCA_017354515.1 Nocardia sp.
GCTGTCCACAGCACCGTGTTACAGCTGTCCACAGCACCGTGTTGGCTGTCAACAGCACCCCGATACAGCCGTCCACAGCACCCGACACCGGCTGCTCCCGTTACGACGATTTGCTACGCTGAATCCCGCCGAACAGAGCGAAGAGGGGGATTCTCGTGGCCGACGGTTCAACTCCCGCACCCGGTGGTGCGATGAGGCTCAATCCTGATGCCGTGCAGGAGTTTGCGAAGACACTCACCGACCAGTCCACGGCGATCAAGGCATTGAAGTCCAAGTCGGGTTTGAGCGAAGCCGCCGGAGCCCTGCCGGGAACGGACTGGGAATCGGCCTGCCATGGCACCGGTACCTCGATCGACAATGCGGTCGAGCGCATCGGAAGCCGCTTCGACACCATCTCCGATGCGGTGGTGCATGCCGGGAAGGTACTGGTCGATACCGACCAGGCGCTCAAGGATGACCTCGAGAAGGTCGGCCTCCAGTTCGGCGCCCCCGGCCCGGCCCCCGCACCGGCAGGAGTTCCCGTATGAGCGGCCCGCAACCACCCATCACGATTCCGAATATCCTGAATTGGAAACCGGACCAGCTCACTACCGCCGCAAAATCGGTCGGCACGCTGTACCAAAACCTCGACACCGCGGTAAAGACCGCGGTCGACGGCATTCACGGTATCGGCGCCCAGGGCAAATGGAGTGGTGCGGCGGCCGGTGCGGCCGCCTCGCGCATGCAGCTCGAACAATCCCGGGCCTCCACGGTGAGCCAAGCGGTGATGGAATTGCAGAATTCGATCAATCAACAGGTCGGCAATCTCATCAACGTCCGAGATACGGTCAAGAGCCTCAAAGAGGCCGCGGAAAAGCCGCTGATGGCGGGCGCTCCCACGCTCAAAGTCAAAGACGACGGCAGCGTCGACGCCACCGACCTCCTCAACTGGATGCGAACCGCCAAGGACGCGAACGGCAAACCGCTCATCGACAGCGACGGCCCCGAAGTCAAACATCTCATCGACGCCGCCAAACAAGCCATGCTCCAGGAAATCGCCATCAAACGCGCGATGGGCCAGGCCCACGACGTCGCCACTTCGGCCACCTCCGCGGTCACCCAGGCCAAGGCAAAGGTCGAGGACGCCCACAACGGATTGGACGCCCCCGCTCCCGGCGCCTCGTCTCCCGCCCATACCGCCCCCCAAGCCGCCTCGGGCGGCCACAGCACCCCCTCGGCCCAGACCGTGTCCTACCATCCGAACGGCCACGCGTCCTCGTCCATGAGCCACGGCGGATCATATTCCGGCGGGTCGGGTTCTTCCGGCGGCGAATCTTCGGGCACCCCCGCGGACTACCACCCCCGTCCGATCACCGGCAACAAGGCTGAATGGATCGCGCAAGCGCGGGAAATTCTCATCGGTATGGGATATCCACCCGAAGCGATCGACGACGATGCTATTTCCATCATTATCGACGGCGAATCGGGTGGTAACCCCAATGCCATCAACGGTAGCGATAGCAATGCCGCGGCCGGGCACCCGTCGATGGGTCTGATGCAAACCATTCAGTCGACATTCGATGCCCATGCCGCCCCCGGCCACACCGATATCATGAACCCGGTAGACAATATTGTTGCGGCCACCCGATATTCAATGGATCGGTACGGGGGGCTGGACAATGTCCCGGGTGTGCAGGCGGTTCGCCATGGTGGGTCCTACGTGGGCTACTGACCGCCGGCATCCGGTGGCCGAAGCATCTTTTGCGCGACCGGGCACGAATACGGCTTGGTGAACCGACTTCGATCATGGCGCCGTCGGCCGCAAGCCCCGGCCGGGTCGGCTCTCCGAGACTGTGACATGGGTGCGGCGAGATGATCATGCGGTCAGCGTCGAACGATTCCCCCCTGTCCGACGTAACAATGGGGGCGAATCCCCGTAAAGTCATGTCATAGAGAGCAGCAGCAGTACGCGGCCCCGATGTGCCGTGCGAGGAGCACCCGTGTCACTCGATCAGCCACTGACCCCGCCTCCCGGGCCGGAGCTGGGTTTCGCTTCGGCGTGGCCGGTCCGCGCCGGCGATGTCGATCCCTACAACCGGTTGCGATTCGATGCCGTGGCCCGATATCTGCAGGACATCGCCTGGGAGAATCTGCAAGCCACGGACTTCGCGCGCAGCGATCCGTTCTGGATCGTGCGACGCACCGTGATCGATGTGGTCCGCCCGATCGAGTGGCCGGATCGGGTGTCGCTGCGGCGCTGGTGTTCGGCGCTGTCGACCCGCTGGACCAATATGCGGGTGCGGATCACCAGTGACGGCGGTGGGCTGATCGACACCGAAGGGTTCTGGATCAATATCAACGAATCCACGAATATGCCGACCCGGATCAGCGATGACGGGCTCGCGTGGCTCGGCAAGTCAGCGGGCGAGAAGCGATTGCGCTGGCGGCCGTGGCTCGTCGATCCCGCGCCGCCGGAATCGGACACCGATCTACCGTTCCCGGTGCGGGCGACCGATATCGATCAGCTGAACCATGTCAACAATGCCGTGTACTGGCAGGCGGTCGAGCAGTTCCTGGTCGACCATCCCAAACTGGTGGCCGGCGGCCATCGCGCGGTCATCGAATATGCCGAGCCGGTGCTGGCCCGCGCGCATATCAGTGTGCGCAGCCGCTACGAGCCGGGCGACCGGAGCGGTCAGCCGGTGCTGCGGTTGTGGTTCATGGTGGGTGACACGGTCACCACCGTGGTCCGGATCGGCCCCCTGCCCGGCTGATCGACGCGCCGGGGCGATCCGGACCGCGCGGTGATCACCCTCGGGCGGCCTCGAGCAGATCGTCGACCGAGGTGAATTTGACCCGGGGCCGGCCGTTGGCCTTGCCCGCGCTCTTCTCCGCGGTGTCGATCGCCTTCCAACCCGCCCGGCCGACCGCGTCAGGCTGCCGCTCGGCCAGCAGGTTCTCGAGCGCCGCCCGATCCCCCTGTGGTGCGGCCAGTTTGCCCGAGGTGAAGTCTTCGAGCAGCTGTTCGACGGTTTCGACGGCATCGACCCGGTTGGTCCCGATGACACCGCGCGGACCACGCTTGATCCACCCGGAGACGTACACACCGGTGACGTGGGTGCCGTCGTCGACCACCCGGCCGTGTTCGTTGGGTACGACCCCGCGGCGTTCGTCGAACGGCAGTTCGGCGATCGGCACGCCGCGATAGCCGATCGACCGCAGCACCATCGAGGCCGCCAGGGTCTCGGTGCGGTCGGAGGGCCGGGCCACGATACGGCCGTCCTCGCTGACCAGTTCGTTGTGCACGAATTCCAGCTCACTGACCTTGTCGTCGCCGGTGATCCCGGTCGGCGACGCCAGATAGCGGAAGACGATGCGCTTGTTCTCCGGATTCGGGGTTTTGGCCGCGTACTCCTGCGCCAGCTCGTACTTGAGCTTCAGCGAGGGCTCGATCTCGGGATCGTCGAGCTCGGCCGCACTGGCCGGATCCAGTTCGAGCTCGGCCGGGTCGATGACCACGTCCACGCCCTTCAGATACCCGAGCGCCAGGAATTCGGCCGAGGTGTAGGCGGCCTGCAGCGGTCCGCGCCGGCCCAGCACCACAACCTCGCGGATATTGCTCTTGCGCAGGGCTTCCAGCGCGTGATCGGCGATATCGGTTTTGGCCAGTTCCTCGGCCGGCAGGGTCAGCACCCGGGCCACGTCGAGGGCGACATTGCCGTTGCCGACGATCACCGCGCGTTCGCCGGACAGATCGAAGTCGTAGTCCGCGTAGTCGGGGTGACCGTTGTACCAGGCGACGAATTCGGTGGCCGAATGGCTGCCGGGCAGATCCTCGCCGGGCACATCCAGTTTGCGGTCGGCGGAGGCGCCGACGGCGTAGATCACCCCGTGGTGATGGCCCAGCAGTTCCTCGTGCGATATGTGCTTGCCGATCTCGACGTTGAGGCGGTACTGCAGGTTCTCGCGGCGGAACGCGCTCTCGAACATCGTCGACACCGATTTGGTGCCCGGGTGATCGGGCGCGACACCGGCGCGGACCAGCCCGAACGGCGTGGGCAACCGGTCGAACATCTCGACCTCGACATCGGCGCGGCGCAGCAACTCATCGGCCGCATAGCAGGCCGCGGGCCCGGCGCCGACGATCGCCACCCGCAGGGTTCCGAGTTCCTTGGGGGGGCGGGCGGGGGTGGCCAACGGGTCGAAGTTGGCCTCCAGCGGATGCCGCTCGAAGTAGGTGGCGTTGATATCGCGGAACCGAGCCAGCGATGCCGTCAAATCGTCCTCGGAGAAAATAGCCTCCACCGGGCAGGCATCCACACAGGCACCGCAATCGATACACGTGTCGGGGTCGATGTACAGCTGCTCGGTCGTGGCGAACTCGGGCTGCTCCGGAGTGGGACGAATGCAATCGACCGGGCACTCGGGTACGCAGCTGGCGTCGTTGCAACAACGCTGCGTGATCACGTAGGCCATATCTCGAAGATCCTCGAAACTACATTGGGACATCCCCTCCCGGGGTTCGGGACGGGGCGTGCGTCA
>JAFMQT010000108.1 GCA_017354515.1 Nocardia sp.
ATCGGAGTCCTGGGCCACGACCGTGACCGGCGGGGCCGCGCCGTTCGCCGACTTCCAGGTGGTCGCGGTGCCGTTATCGGTGCTGGGCTGCGCGAGGGCGGACGCGATCGCCTGCTTGCCCGCGTACATGGTGTCGACATTGTGTGGTGCGATCATCCAGCACTTGCGTTCCAGCGCCGCCGGGCCGAGTTGCCGCAGATCCTGTGCCCACGCCGTGATCGCCCTGTTCGCCGCGGCGGGCGAGGCCGCCGCCGAGTTGCGCGGTGCGGGCGTCTGTGTGCCCGGGTGCGCGGCGGCCTGCGCGGGAGTCGCCTGCGGCGCCGTCGATTGTGCTGCCGCCGAGCCGGAATCGTCGCGGTGGAAGTCGGTGCCCTCGATACCGACCTGTGCATCACAGCCGGCCAGGATCGCCGCCAGCAGCACCGCCAGACCTGCCGTGCGCACCGCCGCGCCCGCACCCCGACGAGATTTCCGGATCTCCGCACGCGCTGCTGGTTTGCGGCTTTCCACTCGGTGAACCTCGTTTCGTATGCGGCGGTAGTTCGCGACAGTGTGACAGCGACTACGCTAGCGGACTTGTGGAACCCGTATACCGGACGATCATCGGCGTGGCCCGGACCGTCTTCTTCGTACAGGGCTTGAAATTCGACGTCATCGGTGATGAGCACATCCCCGCGACCGGTGGGGCGGTCGTCGCGATCAACCACACCGGCTACATGGACTTCACCTACGCCGGCCTGCCCGCCCGCACGCCGAAGCGCTACATCCGCTTCATGGCGAAAAAAGAGGTGTTCGACAACTCGATCACCGGCCCGATCATGCGCGCACTGCGCCATATCCCGGTCGACCGGAGCGCCGGCGCGGAGTCCTACAAGGCCGCCGTCGAGTATCTGCGGCGCGGTGAACTGGTCGGGGTGTACCCGGAAGCCACCATCAGCCGCAGCTTCGAGATCAAGGAATTCAAGTCCGGTGCGGTGCGGATGGCGATCGAGGCCGGGGTGCCGATCATCCCGATGACCATCTGGGGTGCGCAGCGAGTATGGACCAAGGGTTTCCCGAAGCGGCTCGGCCGCACCAATACCCCGATCTCGATCGCGGTCGGCGAACCCATCGCACCGCCCGAACACGCCGATGACAAGACCATCGCCGAATTGACCGAGACGCTGCGCTCGACCATGCAGGAAATGCTGGAGGGCCTGCAGAAGGACTATTCGCACGAGCCTGGTGCGTACTGGGTTCCGGCCCGATTGGGCGGTGGCGCACCCACACTGGAGGAAGCGAACGCGATGGATGCCGCGGAGGCGAAGGCCAAGGCCGAAGCCCGCGCGGCGAAGGCCAGACAGCACGATTCCTGATGCGGCGTCGGCGCGGCTAGCTCGGGAGTCCAGCAGTACCAGGAGTGCACTATGACGCGGGAGCCGGTTTTCGACGTCCTCACCGGACTCGTGCGGACCCTGTTCCGGTTACAAGGTTTGCGGATCGACATCCAGGGCGGCGAACATATTCCGCGCACCGGCGGCGCCGTGCTGGCGGTCAACCACACCGCCTACCTGGATTTCATGGAGGTCGGCCTGGTCGGCCGGGAATCGGGCCGCAACGTGCGGTACATGATGAAGGCCGAACTCGAACACGGCATCGTCGGCTGGTTGATGAAGCACTGCAAGGCGATCGGCGTGGATCGTTCGGCCGGAGCGCAGTCCTATGCCCGCGCGGTGACCGCGCTGCGCGACGGTGAGGTGGTGGTCGTCTACCCCGAGGCCACCATCAGCCGCAGTTTCGAGCTGAAGGAATTCAAATCCGGTGCGGCGCGGATGGCGATCGAGGCCGGGGTGCCGATCATCCCGATGACGATTTGGGGTGCGCAGCGGGTGTGGACCAAGGACATTCCGAAACAGCTGGGACGGCACCATTTCCCGATCAATATCCGGATCGGCGAGCCGATCGTCCCGCACGAACCGGTCGATGATCTGACCGCGGAATTGCGTTCGAGTATGAGCAAACTGCTGGATTCGGCGCAGCGCGATTACGAGATGCCGCGGGGCGAGCGCTGGGTTCCGGCCCGATTGGGCGGTGGCGCACCGACTCTCGAACAGGCCGCCGTCATCGAAGCCGAGGAGCAGGAACGTCGGCGGGCCGCGAAAGCCCAGCGCAAGGGCCGCTGATCACACCGAACTGGTTTCCGCGGCGACCCGCGGTGCCCGACGCACCAGAACGGTTCGAATCGTCACCGCGGATACCGCCGCGACCACCGAGACGATCGCCATCGCCGTCCCCTCGGGACCACCCATTCCGGCCAGGCTCGCCGCCCCCGCGCCGAGTACGAATTTGACCGAACCCAGTACCGCCGAGGCACTTCCGGCGATATTCGCGTGTTTGTCCAGCGCGAGGGCGGTGGCATTGGGCTGGGTGAATCCGATCGTGGAGATCATCACCCACAGCGGAATCTCGATGATCCACAGCTGATCCACCCGGCACAGCACGCAGATGAGGGTGAGCGTGGCGCCGATCAGGGCGCCGCTGATACCGGCGTCGAACAGTTGCGCGGGCCGCAAATGCCGCACCAGGCGGGCGTTGGCGCTACTGGCCAGGATCAATCCGAGCGAGTTGAGCGCGAACAGCAGTGAGAACACCTGCGGTGAGACGTGGTATCCGTGCTGGAAGACGAAGGGCGAGGACGAGATATAGGAGAACAGCGCGGCGAAGGAGAACCCGCCGGCCAGCGTGTATCCCACGAACACCCGGTCGGTGATCAAGGTGGGCACGATGGCGGCGGTCGCGGCCAGCCCGCCGGTATGGCGGCGCTCCGGAGCGAGCGTTTCCGGGATCCACAGCCATGTGCAGGCGAACAACACCACGCCGATTCCGGCGATGACGCCGAATACCCCGCGCCAGTCGGTCACCCGCAGCAGCTGTCCGCCCAGGACGGGCGCGATCATCGGCGCGGTGCTGCTGACGGTCATCAGGATCGAATAGGCTCGGGCGGCCTTGGCGCCGGTGTGCAGATCGCGCACCACCGCCATCGAGGCCGCGATCCCGGCCGCACCCGCGACCCCCTGCAGCAGCCGGAAGATATCCAGCAACACGATATTCGGGGCGGCCGCGCACAGCACGGAGGTGATGGCGAAGGTCGCCATCCCGGCCAGCAGAATCGGCCGCCGTCCCCACCGATCACTGAACGGACCCGCCACCAGCTGGCCCAGTGCCAGCCCGACCAGACAGGTGGACAGCGAGGTTTGCACCCCCGCCGAATCGGTATGCAGGGCGTCCGCCACATGCGGCAGGCTCGGTAGGTAGATGTCGGTGGTGATCGGCCCGAACGCCGACAGCGCACCGAGCACCGCCAGGATTTTGAGACCACCGGACCGATCGGTGGATTGTTCGGGCGCGCTCACGACGTGTGCGGGCCGGGGACGCACTCACAGAGACCGGGGAGCCGTTCGGGCGGGACGTCGATACACCGGCCGCGACACAACAACTCCACGCGGTAACAGTAACTCGGGAGCGCGGCGCGGTCCACAGCTGCCCGATCAGCTCGGATCCGAGCCGTTGATCGCGGCGAGCCAGATCGCCGCCGCGGCCGCTACCGTCGTCGCCGCGATGAAGGCGGTGATTCCGCCGCCGGCGACATAGACCCAGAACAGGGCGATGAAGGGTGCGGCGATGGCGGATTGGGCGTCCAGCAGCAGGCGGTGCGGGATGTGCGCGACCGCCGCGGCATGTGCGGGGGCCTCCGGATCGGGCCGGGTCGGGTTGTCGTGCAGGCGGCCCGGGGGTTCGGCGTGGCGGGCCCGGCCGCTTGGATGGATGGGGATCGCGTTGAGCGTGAGTGGGGTATCGCAGTCGGTGCTGGATTCCGGGAGGGGGATCAGCCCGGGGTCGAAATAGACCGGGACCCAATGGGTTTGGCCTTCGGCTACGAACTCGAGCCAGGAGCGGCTGGTCAGGTGATGCTGTTGCCGGATCCGCCGCACCCGAAAGGTGCCCGTCGGAATGGTGCGCCAGGGCACCTTGCCGAATGCCACGGCCAGGCGAAAGGCGGTGTACACGACGATGACCAGCGCGACCGCGGCCAGCGCCGCCAATTGCTCGGCATCGGCGAACGGCGCCCACACCAGGCAGAGCAGCAGGGCGCCGAGGGTCGTCAGCAGCGGATAGGCCAGCGGGTGCCCGGTTCCGGAGATCACTTCAGGAAGCCGACCTTCGTCCAGTCGGTGGTGGAGATGCCGGGCGCACCGATATTGGCGAGATCGGAGCGGGCCGCGACGATCCCGGGGGTCTGATTCAGCGGCAGCGAATGTCCCTCTTCGAAGACCTTGCGGTCGGCCTGGTTCGCCAGCGCGATGGCCTTGCCGGGATCGAGTTCGGAGACGGCTCGCTCGATGAGATCGTTAATTTCCGGCGAGCCGATCCGGCCGTAGTTGCCCTGGATATTCTTCGGATCGTAGCCCCAGATCTGATTCATACTGCTCAGCGGGAACGGATCGCCCACCCAGGAGAACTGCGTCATATCGAAGTCGCCGGGTTGCACCACATCGGTGAAGAAGCCGGCGCCGGGCTTGGTTTCGATATCCACCTTCACGCCGATTTTCGCGAGGTCCTGCTGAATGATCTCCGCGATCGGCGTCCAGGTCGGGTCGTCGTACATCACATCGCGAATCTCGAGTTTGCGGCCGTCCTTCACGCGCACACCGTTGTCGAGTTTCCAGCCCAGGGCATCGAGTTCACGGGTCGCGGCCGCGGGATCGTAGGGCAGGCTGTTGTCCTGGTAGCCCTTCTGGCCCTGCATATAGATGTGATTGTTCAGCGGCTTCGGATCGGCGACCAGGCCGTTCTCGGTGGCGTTCGAAATGCTCTGGCGGTCGATCGCTTTCGTAATCGCCACTCGAAGCCGCTGATCCGCCAGGATAGATCCGGGCGCACCGTTGAAGGTCAGATGCGACCATTGCGGGGCCGGCGCGCGCCGGATGGATACGTGCGGAATGGTCTGCGCGGTAGCGAGATCGCTGCGGCTGGCCGCACCGGTGAGATCGAGTTCGTTGTTTTGCAAGGCGGGTATCGTGGCTGCGGCGTCGAGCACGTTATAGGTGATGGTATCCAGTTTCGGAGCGGCTCCCCACCATTTCGGATTGCGGCCCAGCACGATTCGGTTCTGGGTGCGATCGATGGTGCGTAATTCGAACGGGCCGGCGGTGATCCCCATACCGTCGGCGAGGCTCTTGTTGAAAGCCTCCGGGTTGGATGTCACCTTCTTCGGATAGAGGAAGCTGTTCCCGGAGAATTGCCCCCGCCACTCGGCGAAATGTTTACTGAAGGTGATCACGGCCTGCCGGTCGTCGACGCCGCGTTCGACCTTCGCGACGCGGTCGAAGCCCTGATTGTTCGAGATCAGGTAATCCGGGCTGTGGCCGCTCAAGGCCTCGGCCTGGGAGGCGATGTCCTCCCAGGTGATCGGAGTCCCGTCCGACCACACGGCTTTCGGGTTGATGGTGTAGGTCACCTGCTGCGGATCGGTTCCGGTGAGTGCGACGTCGGTGAAGTAGTCCGTATTCACGGTCGGGTTGCCGGACGGATCGATGCGGAAGGCCTGCGGCAACATCGGATGTTCCATCGACATGGTTCCGGCGTCGCTGCCGTCGACGGTGAGCGTATTCCAGTTCGCCGGAAGTGAGGTGGTCGACAGCCGCAGATTTCCGCCGTCCCGCAATTCGGAGACATCGTGCGGATTGATATCGATGGTGTGTCCGAGCGCGTCGGTGCCGGTGGGTGGCTGCAGGCTCACACATCCCGACAGCAGCAGTGCCGACGCGATAGCGCCGATCACCAGTGCGGCTGCCTTCGAACGACTCAGCGCGGCACGAATCCGCATGGGCTCGTTCTCCTCTCGTCGGGATCATGAGTATTCAGTCAGCATCTCGAGTATTCAATTGCCCGCCTATTTCATGAATCCGATGGCGGTGTAGTCGTAGGAGGCCAGCCCGGGTGCACCGAAGTTGGCGACATTCTCGCGCACCCCGAAATTGCCGGGGTCCTGGGTCAGCGGGAGGGAGAAGCCCTCCTCGAAGACTTTCCGGTCGACCTGATTGGCGAGGGCGATGGCCCGGTCGGGGTCGAGTTCGTCCAGGGTCCGGTCGATGAGCGCATTCAATTCCGGGGAGCCGATGCGGCCGAAATTGGACTGCTCATCATCGGGGTGATAGGCGAAGATCGCGGGCACCGAGCTGATCGGGAAGGCGTCACCGGAGAACTGGAACTGGCACACGTCGAAATCGCCCGGAATGATGACATCGGAGAAGAAGCCCTGACTGGGCCGCACGTCCATGGTCAGCTTCACCCCGATCCGCGCCAGATCGTCCTGGATTATCTGCGCGATCTGCGGCATGGTCTGATCGTCGTAGAACACGTCGCGGATTTCGAGCCGGCGGCCGTTCTTCACCCGCACATCGCCCTGGAGTTTCCAGCCCAGGGCATCGAGTTCACGCGCCGCGGCGGCCGGATCGTAGGGCAGGCTGTTGTCCTGATATCCCTGCTGCCCCTGGACGTACACGTGATTGTTGAGCGGTCGCGGATCCGCGGTCAGCCGGTTCTGACTGGCCCGGGCGATATCGTTGCGGTCGATGCCGCGGGAAATCGCGACGCGCAGTGCGGGATCGGCGAGCAGCGAGCCGGGGGCGCCGTTGAAGGTGAAGTGCCGCCACAGATTTCCGGGCATATGCCGGATCTGCAGTTTCGGCGTCATCTTCACCGTCGCCAGATCCGAAATCGACCACAGCTGAGCGGCATCCAATTCGTTGTTCTGCAGTGCGGCGGCCCAGGCGGTGCGGTCCAGAACGCTGAAGGTGATGGTGTCGAGTTTCGGGGTCTGCCCCCACCATTTCAGGTTGCGCGCCAGCGTGATTCGGCCCTGGGTACGGTCGATGGATTCGAGTGTGAACGGCCCGGCGGTCAGGCGGGGCCCATCGACCAGTGATTTGTTGAACGAATCCGGGTCAGCGGTCACCGATTTCGGAAACAGCATCGCGTTTCCGGCGAACTGGCCACGCCAATCGGTATAGGGCTGTTTGAAGGTGATGACGGCCTGCCGGTCGTCGATACCGCGTTCGACCTTCTCGACCCGATCGAAACCGTTGTTGATCGCGATCAGATACCGCTTATCGGAACTCGACAGCGCGTGCGCCTGTGAGGCGATGTCCGCCCAGGTGATCGGGGAGCCGTCACTCCACACCGCCCGGGGATTGATGGTGTAGACAACCCGCTGCGGATTGGTGTCGGTGAGCTGGATATCGGTGAAATAGTCGTGGTTGATGGTGAGCCGGCCGGCGGCGTCGGTGATATACGCCCGGGGCATCATCGGATAGCTGATATCGCCGGTGTCGACCGTGTTGCCGTCGGTCTCGAGCGTATTCCAGTTGTCCGGGAACGCGGTGACCACCGTACGCAGATTCCCGCCCTCGCGGATCGCCTCGCGTGGTCGCGGATTGATGTCGTTGGATACACCCAGGGCGGCCGGGCCGGTTGCGGTATCCAGGGCCGCGCACCCCCCTGTCGCGGCGCCCAGACAGATCACCGCACACACCGTGGCCAGCCGTGAGATTCGCATCCGCCCCCCTAGCGTGCGACGACGGGCAGCGGAATCGCCTCGATCAGTGCCCGCGTGTACTCGTGCCGCGGATCATCGAAAATTTGTTCCGCCGCACCGGATTCCACGATCCTACCCTGATACATGACGGCCACGTCGTGGGCTAGATTGCGGACCACCGACAGATCGTGGGACACGAACAGGAACGACAGTCCCCGCTCGGCCTGCAGATCACGCAGCAGGTTCAGCACGCCGGCCTGAATCGAGACATCCAGCGAGGACACCGGTTCATCCAGCACCAGCAGTTTCGGATCCAGGGCCATCGCGCGCGCGATATTGATGCGCTGCTTCTGGCCGCCGGAGAAATCGGCCGGATAGCGGTCGGCGTGCTCGGCCCGCAAACCCACCTGTTTCAGCAGTTCCGGAACCCGCTTGCGGATTTCGTCACGTGAGCGTCCGTCGATACGCAGCGGTTCGGACAGCGCGTCGAAGATCGGCAGCCGCGGATCCAGTGAGGCCGAGGGATCCTGGAAGACGATCTGCAGTTTGCGGCGGATCTCGCGGCGCTGCTTCTTGGACAGCGTGGCCACATCCTGGCCGAAGATCTCGATACTGCCGGCCTCCGGCCGCACCAGATCCATGATCTGGGTCAGGGTGGTGGACTTACCGGAACCGGATTCACCGACCAGCGCCAGCGTGCGGCCGGCCCGGATCTCGAAACCTATTCCATCGACCGCGCGCACCTCGCCGATGCGGCGGCGGAACACCACGCCCTTGGTGACCGGGAAGACCTTGGTCAGCTCCGAAACCTTCAGCACCACATCGGAATCCGCGGACTTCTCGGACCGGGGCTGCCCGGTTCCGGAGCGATAGGCCGCGAACAGGGTATCGGTGCCGATATCGGCGCTGCGGATACAGGCGGCGCGGTGGCCGGACGCGAGTTCGGTCAGTGGCGGTTCGGCGCGATGGCATTCCTCGACCACGACCGGGCATCGCGGTGCGAACGGGCAGCCGGGGGGCAGCGCGTGCATGGGCGGCGGACTGCCCTCGATCGGGATCAGCGGGGCCCGGGCGGGACCGTCCATCCGCGGTATCGAACCCAGCAGACCCACCGTGTACGGCATTCGCGGCGAGTTGAACAGCTCTGCGGCGGAGGCTGTTTCGACGATCCGGCCCGCGTACATCACCGCCACCCGGTCGGCGAGGGTCGCCGCGATCCCCATATCGTGGGTGATCATCACCACCCCGGCGCCGGTGATATCGCGCGCCTTGCGCAGCAGATTCAGGATCTGCGCCTGTACGGTCACATCCAGGGCGGTGGTCGGCTCATCGCAGATGATCAACGCCGGATCATTGGCGATGGCCATGGCGATCACCACGCGCTGGCGCATACCGCCGGAGAATTCGTGCGGAAAGGCCTTGGCGCGCTGGGCGGGTTCGGGAATGCCCACCACCTCGAGCAACTCAACCGCCCGCTCGGCGGCCTCGGATCTGCCGATCTTCCGGTGCGCGCGCAGGGCTTCGGCGATCTGATCGCCCACCCGGTAGACCGGGGTCAACGCCGACAGCGGATCCTGGAAGACCATGCTGATCCCGCTGCCCCGGAGTTTGGACAGCGCGGTATCGCTCATCCCCAGTAATTCCTTGCCGCGCAGGCGGATCGACCCGCGCACGCGCGCCTGATCGGGCAGCAGACCCATCACGGCCAGTGCCGATACCGATTTGCCGGATCCGGATTCGCCGACGATGGCCAGCACCTCACCGTCGGCGACGGAATAGTTCACCCCGCGTACGGCATCGATGCGGCCCTGTTCGCCGGGGAAGGAGACGGATAGATCCGAAACCTCCAGCAGGGGCGTGGTATTCATGCGGGGTCCTTCTGGGTCGGCTCGGCCCGATCGCGCTTGCGGCGGGCCCGGGCACGGCTGGAACTCGGATCGAAGGCATCGCGCAGGCCGTCGCCGACCAGATTGGTGCACAGCACGATCGCCACCAGGAAAAGACCCGGGAATCCGAACAACCACGGGAATACCAGCGCGGATTTGGTGCCGTTGGCGATCAGTGAGCCCAGTGACACATCCGGCGGCTGCACACCGAAACCCAGGAAACTCAAACCGGTTTCGGACATGACCGCGATTCCGACGGCCAGGGTGGTGTCGATGATCAGGAAGGAGGCGATATTCGGCACGATATGTGTCACGATCACCTTTCGGGTGGATGCGCCCATATACCGTGCGGCCCGGACGAATTCGCGTTCGCGCAGACTCATCGCCAGGCCGCGCACCACGCGGGCGCTGATCATCCAGCTGAACGCGGCCAGCAGGACGATCAGCAGCAGAATCGAACCGCTACCCTTGGTGCGAGGGGTGAAGATCGCGATCACGATGAAACTGGGCACCACCAGCAGCAGATCCACCAGCCACATGATCGCCCGGTCGGTCCAGCCGCCCAGCAGACCCGCTACCGACCCCGCGGTGACCGCGATCAACGCCGTCAGAATCGCCACACAGAACCCGATCAGCAGGGACTTCTGCAATCCGTGCAGGGTTTGCGCCAGCACATCCTGCCCGATCTCGTTGGTGCCGAACGGGTGTGCCGTACTCGGCTGCCGCAGCAGTGCGTACGGGTCACGGGTCTGGAAATCGTAGGACAGCAGCGGTGGCAGCGCCCAGGCCGCGATCACCATCAGGATCAAAACCGCCGCGCCCGCCAGTGCCGGCTTATTGCGACGAAACCGCCGCAGCACCAGCTTGCGGCGTCCGCTCGCGACGAATTCGGACGAATCCTGGGACATCAGTTCGGTTTCACTCATCGACCGGCCCCGCTCATCCGACTCGCACTCGTGGATCCAGAATCGCGTACGCGATATCGGACAGTAGTCCCGATATCAGGATCGCGAGTCCCATGAAAACCGTTGTCGTCACGACGATGTAGACATCCTGCGCGGCGATTCCGGTGACCAGCCATTCACCCATTCCGTGCCAGCCGAAGATCTTCTCGGTGAAGGTGGCGCCGGTGATCAGGGTGCCCAGGCTGAAGGCGAACAGCGTCGCCATCGGAATCAGCGCGGTCCGCAGTCCGTGTTTGTAGAGGGCGCGCCGGCGGGTCAGGCCCTTGGCGCGGGCGGTGCGGATGAAATCGCTCTGCAGCACATCCAGCATGGCGTTGCGCTGATAGCGGCTGTAACTGGCCATCGCGGTCAGGGCCAGGCCCAGGGTGGGAACGACCATATGCTGAACCCGGTCGAGCAGTTCGTTCCACGCACCGTGCACCGGATTCGCCGAGGTCTCACCGGTATACATGAATATCTGCTGTCCGGATGTCCAGTTTATCTGCAGCGCACCGTATTTCAGCAGGGTCGCGAGCAGGAATACCGGAGTGCTGAGAATCAGCAGGGAAACAATCGTGGTGAAGTAATCGCTGAACCGATA
>JAFMQT010000409.1 GCA_017354515.1 Nocardia sp.
GAGGCGCCGATGATGTCGGCGGCGAGGAAGGGATCGAGATGCTCTGCGCGCAGATCGAAACCGGTGTCGTCGAACAGCTCCTGCTTCCAGCGTTGCTGCAGCTGCGGATCGGGCACGTCGTAGACCGTGCCCCATAACTTCGCGTCACCATCACCGACTTGCGGGTCGACAGTGGCGGTGTGCAGGCAGAATCGCGGATCACGCCGCAGATCACGGAATTTCGCTGTGCCGGGCATCCCCACCAGCCACAGCCGGCCTTCGAATAGACGTGGCTCCAGCGGGCAGATGCGGGGGTATCCGTCGCGGCGCGTGGTGGCGAGCAGGCACAGATTTCCGGCGGCCGCGTGACGGCGAACGAAGGTCGCGGAAATACGCGGTGCGACCTCCGCGAACTCCCTCCAACTCGCCATCTGCCCAGCTTAGCCGCTCGCCCGCCCTCGCGCGGCGCATATCGAGCCGTTTCGCGGTAGCAGTTGCGGGCGATCAGGCGGACCTGGAACCTGCCGACGAGCCCCGGGAGCCAGGATCCGCACCACGGCGCCGGCGGGTTCCGCGGGCGATTTCGGTGGCGAGGGCGTCCAGGGGTTGGGAGAAGACATCGAGCGGGTCGACCAGGGTGGTCAGCCATCGTTGTGCGATCTCGACTCCGGCGGGATCGAGGGTGTAGATCCGGCGGGTTCCGTCCGGGCGCACCTGGACCAGCCCGGCTTCCCGTAATACCTTGAGGTGCTGGGAGATCGCCGGCTGGGAGATGGTCGTGAACTCGCCGATACCGGCCGCGAGAGTTCCGGCCGCATGCTCGCGCTGGGCGACCATTTGCAGGATGGTGCGGCGGACCGGGTCGGCGAGGGCTTCGAAAACCTTCGGCGGGCAGGGTTCGGGCATCAGGACCCGGATTCGGGCTCGACGGTGTAGAAGGTGATGGTCTGCGCACCGGCCGCGCGGGCCGCGTCGGTATCGTCGCCGTCGGCGATGGCGGCGTCGGCCCATCCGGTGGCGGCGGTGCGGACGTAGGAGTTGCCCTCGGGTGTCAACGGAAACCGTTGCCCCTCAGCCGGATCCACGGCAGCGCCGGTCTCCAGGTGCAGGTGCAGGCCCATCAGCGCCAGGTCCCACCCGACGCCGACCGCGCCCGGACCGAACCGTTTCCAGAATTCGGGGTCGACAGGCATTTCGTGACGCAGTTCGAGCGTGGTGCCCGATTCCACGGGCGTCAGCGTGATCTGCAACCAGGAGACTGCCGGACCCATCTCCCAGGTCACCGAGAATCGTTGCGGCGGCCGGCATTCCTGAACCGTCCCGCCGGCGTTACCTTCGAGTTGATACCGCCCGCCGACGGCCAGATCGCCGCTGACCGGCAGAAACCAGCGGGGGATTCGGTCGCGGTCGGTGAGCGCGTTCCACAGGTCGGCCTGATCGGTCCGGTAGTCCCGGCGGGCGATCGCGATACGAGTGGGTGTGCCCTCCCGTTCGCCGGTGCGGACCTCGCGGGTCATCAGTCCGGCGACGGCGGCCGGATCGTTGAGCAGTGCCATCACACCTCCTTTATAAGTTATTACTTATATACTGAGCTACAGGCGATCGGGGCGCAAGTATTGAGAACGCGAGAATTGTCGCCGACCCCCGGCCGGATCCCCCTTCAGTCTATCCGGGATCGGCGGCGCTCATGAGGCATCGAAATGTGGTCCATAATCGCTCGCGACATACCGAAACACCAGGTGAGGAGCGGTCGTAATGACCTATGTGCTCGATTTCGCGGAGATCGACCGGTCCCTGACCACGCGTGTGGGTGGTAAGGGCGCCAACCTAGGGGAGTTGTCGAGGATCGAGGGCGTCCGGGTGCCAGGGGGGTTCTGTGTGACCACCGAGGCGTTCCGGCGGGTGCTGGCGCAGGCGCCGTCACTGGCGGACCGAATCGATGAGCTCGACAGCCCCGCACCGGACGACCTGGCCGCGATCGCCGCGATCAGCGCCGGAATACGTTGTGTCATAGCGGAATCGACGGTCCCCGACGACATCGCGTCCGCGATCGCAAACGCCTACGCCCGGCTGGGATCGAATACCGCCTGCGCCGTCCGCTCCAGCGCCACAGCTGAGGACCTGCCCGGCGCGTCGTTCGCCGGTCAGCAGGACAGCTATCTGAATGTCACCGGAGTGCAAGCGATCCTCACCCATATCAGCCGGTGCTGGAGTTCGCTGTTCACCGACCGCGCGATCATCTACCGGCGGCGCGACGGCTTCGACCACAAGGCGATCGATATGGCGGTAGTCGTGCAGCGGATGGTGTTTCCACAGGCCGCCGGCGTCCTCGTCACCGCCGATCCGCTCACCTCGAACCGGAAGGTCGTCTCCGTGGACGCCGGTTTCGGGCTCGGCGAGTCGCTGGTCTCCGGAATCGTGAACGCGGACGTCTATCGGGTGCGTGGCGGGGTGATCACCGACAAGTCCGTCGCCACCAAGAAACTCGCCGTCGAAGCGGATCCGGCGGGCGGCACCAGGGTCCGTGATATCGAATCCGAGCGCCGGCACCGGCAGGTGCTGGCCGATGCGCAGATCCTGCGGCTGGCCGAGCTGGGCCGGACCGTCGAGGCCCATTTCGGTAGCCCGCAGGACATCGAATGGTGCCTCGACGACACGGATTTCCATGTCCTGCAGGCGCGGCCGATCACCACCTTGTTCCCGATCCCCGAAGCACCGGACGCGGCCAACCGCGTCTATATCTCGGTGGGTCACCAGCAGATGATGACCGATGCGATGAAGCCGCTGGGGCTGTCGGTCTGGCAGCTGACGAGCCCGGCGCCGATGCGGCACGCCGGTGGGCGCCTGTTCGTCGATGTCACCGCCCGATTGTCCTCGCCGGCCGCGCGCGCTGCCCTGGTCACCGGTTTCACCTCCTCGGAACCGCTACTCGGGGACGCGCTGCGCACGATCGTCGAGCGCGAATTCATCGCGACGGTCCCCGACGAGAACCCCGGCGCCCCGACAGGACAGGCGGCGGCGCCGATCGACGCCGACCCGGAACTGGTAGCCGAACTGATCGCCGACAATGAGGCATCCGTCGCGGGACTCGAACGCACCATCGGTGACGAATCCGGCACCGCCCTGGTCGATTTCATCGCATCCGATATCGGGGAACTGCGGCGGGTGCTGTTCAACTCCCGCAGCTCGCAGGTGATCCGGGCGGGTATGGAGGCGGCTGCGTGGTTGCGCGAACATATGCGAATGTGGTTGGGGGACAAGAATGCCGCCGACGCCCTCGCCCGGGCGGTATCCGGGAATGTCACGGCCGAGATGGGGCCGGCGCTGCTGGATGTCGCCGATGTCATCCGGCCCCATGCCGACGTGGTGGCGTATCTGCGCCGCGTGCAGGACAGCGAGGTCGAGGGGGACGATTTCCTGGACGAACTCGCACAGCTGCCCGGTGGCGGTGACGCGCGGGCCGCGTTTGAAGGATTCCTCGCCCGGTACGGGATGCGCTGTGTCGGCGAAATCGACATCACCAGACCGCGATGGAGTGAGCGGCCCACCGCCGTGGTTCCGCCCCTGCTCGCCGATATCGACAACTTCACCCATGGCGCGGGCCGGCGGCAGTTCGCGGACGGTCTGCGCGCCGCCGAACAAGCGGCGACCGATGTCCTCGAGCGGGTACGCGCACTGCCGGACGGCGAGCGGAAGGCCGCCGAGACGCGGGCGATGATCGACCGGGTGCGCACTTTCGCCGGATATCGCGAATATCCGAAGTACGGGATGGTGAGCCGCTATTTCATCTATAAGAAGGCGCTGCTCGGTGAGGCCGGGCGGCTGGTGCGCGACGGCGTGCTCGATGATCCGGAAGACATCTTCTACCTGCGATTCGACGAGTTGCGCGAGGTGGTGCGCACCCGATCCGTCGATGCCGGACTGCTGCGTGAACGCAAGGCGGACTTCCGCCGCTATCAGGCGTTGACCGCGCCGCGGGTGCTCACCTCCGATGGTGAGGCGATCATCGGCAGCTACCGGCGCGCCGACCTGCCGGCCGGCGCTCTTCCCGGGATGCCGGTGTCGGCCGGGACCGTCGAGGGCCGGGCCCGGGTGGTATCCGATATCGCACATGCCGATCTCACCGCGGGCGACATCCTGGTCACCGCCTGTACCGATCCGAGTTGGACGCCCCTGTTCGTCGCGATCGCGGGACTGGTCACCGAGGTCGGCGGTTTGATGACGCACGGCGCGGTCATCGCCCGCGAATACGGTCTGCCCGCGGTGGTGGCGGTGGAGAACGCGACCCGCCGCATCCGCGACGGCCAGCGAATTCGCGTGCACGGCACCGACGGCTACGTCGAAATCCTGCCCGCACCCTGACTTCGCTGTGACGGCGGCCCCGCGACGACAGGTCCGGCGGATACGCCCGCTAGCATCGGTGAAGTGACGTGGGCGGAGGAACGAGCCATGCAGCGGTCGGCGGCGGTGCGCCGTTCGCGCGACCGGATAGCGGGACAGGTCCGGTCGCTGTTGGACGCCGCGCTGGAACT
>JAFMQT010000410.1 GCA_017354515.1 Nocardia sp.
CCGCGCAACTCGCGCACGGTCTGCTCGGCTCCGGGCCGGTCGGCCTTGTTCACCACGATGATGTCGGCGACCTCGAGCAGTCCGGCCTTGGCGGCCTGAATGGCATCGCCCGCACCGGGATTCAGGATCACCAGGGTCGGGTCTGCGACCGCCGCGATCTCGATCTCGGACTGGCCCACGCCCACCGTCTCGACCACGATCTGGTCGTAACCGAGGGCGCCCAGCACGCGGATGGCGGCCGGAACCACCGCCGCGAGCCCGCCGATATGCCCCCGCGCCGCGATCGAGCGGATCAGCACGTCCGGATCGCCGATGTGGGCGGCCATCCGGATCCGGTCCCCCAGCAGCGCGCCGCCGCTGTAGGGCGAGGACGGGTCCACAGCGAGCACCGCGACCCTCGAGCCTCGCTCCCGGTAAGCGCCGACCAGGGCCGCCACGGTCGTCGATTTACCGGCTCCGGGCGGGCCGGTGACACCCAGCACGCAGGGCGCGGCGATCTCGCCGATCTGGTCGAGAACGTCGTCACGGCAACCGTTCTCGACCAGGGTCAGCAGCCGGCCGGTGGCTCGCAGGGAGCCGCCCCGGGCGGATTCGAGTAGTCGCCGCGCCTCGGCTGTCACGGTGCCGGAACCTCGATCACGGTGGCCGAACCCATACCGCCACCCGCGCACAACGCCGCGATACCCAGACCGCCACCGCGACGGCGCAATTCGTGCACCAGCGTCACGATCATGCGCGCGCCGGTGGCTGCGACCGGATGGCCGAGCGAACATCCGCTGCCGCTGTAGTTCACCTTGTCCGCGTCCAGATCCAGGGCCTTGATCGCGGCCAGCGGCACCGAGTTGAACGCCTCGTTGATCTCGATCAACTTCACCTGCGACAGCGACACACCGGCCCGCTCGGTGGCCTTGGTGATCGCCTCGATCGGGGCCAGCCCGGTGTCGGCGGGATCCACCCCCACCGATGCCCAGCCGCGGATCACACCCAGCGCCGGCAAGCCCAGCTGATCGGAGGCGATGGCCAGCGCGGCGGCACCGTCGTTGGCGCCGGCGGCGTTACCCGCGGTGATCGAGAAGCCCTCGATCTCGGGATGCAGAACCTTCAGGGAGGCAAGCTTTTCCGCGCTGGTCTGCCGGCGCGGGTGCTCGTCCACGGCGAATTCGCCGTGCGGGGTGTCGATGGGCACGATCTCGTCGTCGAACCGGCCCTCGTCGATGGCCGCGATCGCGTTGCGGTGCGAGCGCAGCGCCCACGCGTCCATTTCCTCGCGGGAGATCCCCGCCTTCACCGCGGTATTCCAGCCGACGGTGATCGACATGTCCAGATTCGGCGCGTCCGGGCGGTCGGGGTGCGAGGGCGAGACCCAGGGGTCGATCCACTCGTCCTCGCCGACCCGGAAGCGCGAGCGCGGACCGGTGGAATCGGAGTTCACGCCGCCGGCGATGATCAGCTGGTCCATTCCGGCGCGGATGGAGGCCGCCGCGCTCTGCACCGCCGCCATCCCGGCCGCGCAGTGCCGGTTGTTGGCCAGTCCGGGTACGGCGCTCATCCCCGCGGTGATCGCCGCGTGCCGAGCCAGCACCCCGCCGCCGTAGCGGCCCTCGCCGAGAATGACATCGTCCACGCGGGAGACATCGAGTCCCTTGGCCGTCGCCGCCACCACATGATGGGCCAGGTCGAAGGCGTTGGTATCGCGCAGGGTTCCCTTGCGGGCGGTGCCGATGGCGGTGCGCTGGGCGGAGACGATGACGGCATCAGGCATGAGGGTTCTCCAGTTCGGCGACGAGGTTGCGGCGCAACAGTTTTCCGGTCTCGGTCTTGGGCAGTTCGGGGCGGAACACGATGGTGTCGGGGGTCTTGGACGAGCGCAGGCGCTCGCGCACCCACTGTTTGATCTCCTCCGGATCGCCGGCACCGACCACGACCGCGACCAGCCGCTGTCCCCATTCCGGATCGGGAACGCCGATCACGGCGACCTCGGAGATACCCGGATGGTCGAGGATGACGTCCTCGATTTCGGCCGGGGCGATGTTCTCGCCACCGCGAATGATGGTGTCGTCGGAGCGGCCCTCGATAAACAGATAGCCCTCGGCGTCCAGATGGCCCAGATCGCGGGTACCGAACCAGCCGTCGGGATCCAGCGCCGTGCGGGCGCCGTATTCGCCGGAGATCTGGTCGCCGCGGACGAAGACCAGCCCGGTCTGCCCGGTGGGCAGCACCTCGTTGTCGGCACTGCGGATCTCGAATTCCACACCGGGCAGCGGGCGCCCCACCGAACCGAGGCGCTCACGCACCTCCGGATCCTGCGATTCGTGGGCCTTACGGTGGTCCTCCGGTCCCAGCACCGCGACCGAGGAGGCGGTCTCGGTGAGGCCGTAGGCGTTCACGAACCCGGTTTCGGGGAACAGCGCCAGCGCCTTCTCCAGCACCGGACGGGGCATCCGCGAACCGCCGTAGGCCAGGCTCGCGAGTGTCGGGGCGTTCGCCTCGCGGTCACCGAGCGCGACCACGATCCGCGCGAGCATGGTCGGCACCAGCATGGCGTGCGTAATACGTTCCCGGCGAACGGTTTCCAGCCAGTTGTCCGGATCGAATGCCGACAGATATACGACCCGGCGGCCGCTGTAGAGGTTCGACAGCAGATTGGTCAGGCCCGCGATGTGATAGGGCGGCACCGACACCAGCGACGCCGCCGACTCCTCGGCCGAACCGAATTCCATCGTATTGAGCAGATACGCCATCAGGTGTTTGTGCCGCAGCAGCGCCGCCTTCGGAGCCGAGGTGGTGCCGCTGGTGTAGATGATCGCGGCCACCGCCTCCCCATCCCAGGGCGCGGGCTGCTCGGGCGGATCCGGTTGCGTCTCATCGACATCCACCAGCGCGTCCAGATCCTCGGGGCGCAGTACCCGCGCCCCCGGATGACGTTCCAGCAGCGCCGACAGCTGCGCTTCACCGAGCCGATAGTTGAGGGGGACGAACGGAACCGCCGCCAGCACCGAACCGAACAGCGCGACCGGATAGGCGAGGTGATTCGCGCCCAGGTACAGCACCGCCGACGAATCGGCGAACTCCGCCGCGGCCCGGCGTGCCAGCCGCAGCAGCTGCGCCGCGGTCAGGGACCGGCCGTCGACGGTGATTACGGGCCGTTCGCCGGCCGAGGCCGCCATCTCGAGGATCATGCTAATGTTCATGAGAACATTATTCTCTCAGTAAGAGAGTCCGGATTTCAAGAGAGGACAGTGTCATGGACATCAGCGGTAGCTCCGCGCTCGTGGTCGGCGGAACCGGCGGATTGGGCGAGGCAACGACACGTCGACTCCATGCCGCGGGGGTCAAGGTGGTCGTCGCCGATGTCGCCGACGACAAGGGCAAGGAGCTGGTCGACGAACTCGGCATCCGCTACGTCCACACCGACGCCACCAGCGAGGAATCGGTCCAAGCCGCGGTCGCGGAGGCCCAGTCGCTGGCCCCGCTGCGTATCTCGGTGGACTGCCACGGCGGCCCCGCCGCCGGCGGCCGCCTGATCGGCAAGGACGGCTCCCCGCTCCCCCTGGACGGCTTCAAGAAGACCATCGAGTTCTATCTGACCGCGGTCTTCAACGTCATGCGCCTGGCGGCGGCCGGTATCGCGCAGTCCGAGCCCGGTGACGAGGGCCAGCGCGGCGTCATCGTCAACACCTCCTCGATCGCCGCCTTCGAGGGCCAGATCGGCCAGCTGCCCTATTCGGCCGCAAAAGGTGGTGTCGTCGGCATGACCCTGGTCGCCGCCCGGGACCTGTCGCCGCTGGGCATCCGGGTGAACACCATCGCCCCCGGAACTTTCAACACCCCCGCCTACGGCCAGGCCGCCGATAAGCTCGAGGCCTACTTCGGCCCGCAGGTCCCGCACCCCAAGCGTATGGGCCGCTCCAGCGAATACGCGCAGCTGGTGCAGTCGATCGCCGAGAACGACTACCTCAACGGCGAGGTCATCCGCCTCGACGGGGCGCTGCGCTTCCCGCCGAAATAGATTCGGCTCCAGCGAGTGGCCGGTGGCGATCGTCGCCGGCCATTTCGCCGTCTCCGGCCCCGCCATCGATGATCCGATAGTCTTCGGTGCGCCGCCGTACCACAAGGAGATCGCCGCCGTACCACAAGGAGATCTATGCCCACCGTAATCGGCTCCGCGCCCGGAGCACTCGCACGATTCACCGCCGGCGCACTGCTGGCCAACGCCGTCCCACACAGCGTCAAAGGCCTGACCGGACAGCGGTTTCCGACCCCGTTCGCCGATCCGCCCGGGGTCGGTCCGTCCTCCCCGGCCGAGAATATCGCCTGGGGCGCGATCAATCTGACGGCCGCGGTCGTGCTGCTGCGCAACGGCATCCACTCGAGGAGCCAGGGACTGACGGTATTGGCCGGCGGCGTGGTGGCCGGCTTCGGCATCGCCCGCTACTTCGGCGCACTGGATCTCGAAACCGGCACGCGACCACCGCGAAACGCGGTTCCCGAGAATCCGCGCGGCGCGGAC
>JAFMQT010000411.1 GCA_017354515.1 Nocardia sp.
TATCCGGCCCCGGTGACCAGGGCACCCAATTCCACCCGCTCGGTCTGCTCGGCGACCGCACCGAGCATCGTCCAGCATTCGAAATGGGCGCCTTCGGGGTCGCCGTAGAGCGGATAGAAGTGGTCCCAGTTGAAGACGATATCCACGCCGGCGTCCTCGGCACGGCGGACGGTATCGCGGATCAGGTCGTATTTCGGTGCCTGCTGGGGCTGGAGTTGGAGTCCGATGCGAACCGGTCGGGTCATGGGAGGCGGGTCTCCGTTCTGCTCATCTGAACGTGAGTCATCTGAACTCGGGTCTCGTCTGAGTGCGCGGTCCGCACGCCGGGCGGGCCGATCCCGAGGCTACTCGCGGTCTACGGGTGCGGACGACAGGCTGATCCCGCCTCCGGCCCTCCCGCTCACGCTGTGCCGATTGACGCGCGAGCGGAAGGCCCTCCGGCAGTCACGCTCCGCTACCGCCTCCGGCCCTCCCGCTCACGCGACGACATTCACCAATTTGCCCGGGACCACGATCACCTTCCGCGGCTCCTTGCCGGACAGGAACTCCAGCAGTTTCGCGTCGGCGAGGGCGGCTGCCTCGACGGCTTTGGTGTCGGCGTCGGCGGCGACACTGATCCGGCTGCGGACCTTACCGTTGACCTGGATCGGGTACTCGACCGAATTCTCCACCAGCAGAGCGGGATCCGCGACCGGGAACGGTCCGTGGGCCAGTGAGTTCGGATGCCCGAGCCGCTCCCACAGTTCCTCGGCGATATGGGGGGCCATCGGCGCCAGCATCAGCACCAGCGGCTCCACCACCGAACGCGGTGCGCCCTGCGGATACTGCTTGGTCAGATGGTTGGTCAGCTCGATCAGTTTCGCGCCGGCGGTATTGTCGCGCAGGGCCGCGTAATCGGCGCCCACACCGTCGATCGTCTTGTGCAGCAGGCGAAGTGTGTCCTCGGCCGGATCGGTGTCGGTGGCCCGGACCGCGCCGGATTCCTCGTCGACGACCAGTCGCCACACCCGCTGCAGGAATCGGTGCGCGCCGACGACATCCTTGGTGGCCCACGGGCGGGAGGTATCCAGCGGACCCATCGACATCTCGTAGAAGCGGAAGGTGTCGGCACCGTACCGGTCGCAGATCTCGTCGGGCGAGATGGCGTTCTTCAGCGACTTGCCGATCTTGCCGTACTCCTGGAAGACCTCGACCTCGGTCCCGGAAGGGTTGACCCAGAAGAACTTCGAGTCGCGCTCCACCACCTCGGCGGCCGGAACGTATGTGCCGCGCTCGTCGGTGTAGGCGTAACCCTGGATGTAGCCCTGGTTGTACAGGCGGCGATAGGGCTCCGGCCCGGACACCTCGCCCAGATCGAACAGCACCTTCTGCCAGAACCGCGAATACAGCAGATGCAGCACCGCGTGCTCGACGCCGCCGACGTACAGATCCACGCCGCCGGGATCGTTCGCGCCGTGCTCGGCCGGGCGCGGGCCCAGCCAGTAGCGCTCGTTCTCGGGGGCGCAGAACACCTCGGAGTTGGTGGGATCGGTGTAGCGCAGCTGATACCAGGAGCTGCCCGCCCACTGCGGCATCACATTGGTGTCGCGGCGGTAGGTCTTGGGGCCCTCGCCCAGATCCAGTTCCACGGTCACCCAGTCGGTGGCCTTGGCCAGCGGCGGCGACGGTTCGGAATCGGCGTCGTCGGGGTCGAAGGTGACCGGCGCGAAGTCCGCCACCTCCGGAAGCCGCACCGGCAGCATCGATTCCGGCAGCGGGTGGGCGGTGCCGTCCTCGTCGTAGACCAGCGGGAACGGTTCGCCCCAGTAGCGCTGCCGCGCGAACAACCAGTCCCGCAGCCGGTACTGGATGGTGCCCCGGCCGTGGCCGTCGGCTTCCAGTCGCTCGATGACGGTGGACTTGGCGGCCTCGATGTCGAGGCCGTTCAGATAGTCGGAGTTGACCAGGGTACCGTCCCCGGCGTAGGCGGCCTCGGTGATATCGCCACCGGAGATGACCTCGGTGATCGGCAGGCCGAAGGCGGTCGCGAACTCCCAGTCGCGCTGATCGTGTCCGGGGACCGCCATGATCGCGCCGGTACCGTATCCGGACAGCACATAGTCGGCGATGAAGATCGGCAGCCGCGCGCCGTTCACCGGATTGGTGGCGTAGACGCCCAGGAAGACACCGGTCTTCTCCTTGTTCTCCTGCCGCTCCAGATCCGATTTCGCGGCGATCGACTTGCGGTACGCTGCAACGGCTTCCGCTGGCGTGGCGGAATCGTTGACCCAGCGCGGGTCCACTCCTTCGGGCCACTGCGTCGCGGTCAGCCGGTCCACCAGTTCATGTTCGGGGGCCAGCACCACATAGCTAGCGCCGAACAGGGTGTCCGGTCGGGTGGTGAAGACCTCGATCGGGCCGGCGTGGGCATCGAAGATGACTTGCGCGCCACGCGAGCGCCCGATCCAGTTGCGCTGCATGGACTTCACATTGTCCGGCCAGTCCAGCAGATCCAGATCGTCGACCAGGCGGTCGGAGTAGGCGGTGATCCGCATCATCCACTGCCGCAACCGCTTCCGGAATACCGGGAAGTTGCCGCGTTCGCTGCGGCCGTCGGCGGTGACCTCCTCGTTGGCCAGCACGGTACCCAGGCCGGGGCACCAGTTGACCATCGAATCCGATTGATACACCAGACGATAGGAGTCCAGCACCGCGGCCTGTTCGGCGGCCGGCAGCTCGGCCCAGGGGCGGCCGTCCGGTGTCGGGCGGGCGCCCGAGGCGAATTCGGTTACCAGGTCGGCGATCGGGCGGGCCTTTTCTGCGGTGGTGTCGTACCAGGAGTTGTAGATGCGCAGGAAGATCCACTGCGTCCACCGGTAGAACTCCGGATCGGTGGAGGCGAACGAGCGCCGCCGGTCATGTCCCAGCCCCAGCCGGTCCAGCTGGCGCTGCATGGTCGCGATATTGGCCTCGGTGGTCACCCGCGGATGTGCGCCGGTTTGTACCGCGTACTGCTCGGCCGGCAGGCCGAAGGCGTCATATCCCAAGGCGTGCAGCACATTACGGCCGGTCATCCGGTGATAGCGGGCGAACACGTCGGTGGCGATATAGCCCAGTGGGTGCCCGACGTGCAGGCCCGCGCCGGAGGGATACGGGAACATGTCCTGGATGAACAGTTTGTCGGCGGGAGTCTCGCCGGCCAGCGGGCCGACCGGATTCGGGGCCTCGAAGGTGCCGCGATCGTTCCAGTTCCGCTGCCACTTGCGCTCCAGCGCTCCGGCCAGTTCGGCGTTGTATCGCTGCGCCGGGGCGTCGGCATCCGCGGCGGCGGCTGTATCGGTTGCACGGGTGTCCTGCACGGTCCTGCCTTCTTCTCGCCGAGTTCCCCTGTGAACGTCTGTGGCCAACAGTGCCGTCGGTAGCTCGACCGCCGGCATCGTTGCTCATCAGGGTAGAGCGTGCGCATGTCAGCACCCAAAAAGGGATCCTTTGGAGGTCCGCGACACCGGACATCTCCGGATAACCGACTGATTTCCGCTAGTGGGCGCGACCGGTGGCCCCGTGAACTGCGTCGTCAGCCGATCGAGTAGCGTATCCGGGGTGTTCGTGGTCGCGCTCATCCTCTTTCTGCTGGCGGCCGTGGCCGTCGTCACCGGGATGCTGGGACTGATCGGCGCACTGCCCGCCAACCGCTTCTTCGGTGTACACACCGAGGCCGCGCTCAGCACCGAGGAGACCTTCCGGGTCGCCAACAAGGTCGCCGGGCCGACCTCGGTCGGCGCCGGACTACTGCTGGCCGTCGCCGGAGTGATCGCGCTGGCCGCGAACCTGTGGGTGGGCATCGTTGCCGCCATCGTCGCCGTGGTCGTCGCGCTGTTCACCCTGGGCGCGGGAGCAGGCGCCGCCAACGAGGCGATCGCTGGTCTGGTCCCGGAGCAGGTCGGCGGTTGCGGCAGCGCCTGCGGTTCCTGCTCCCTACGCGACACCTGCCAGCCCGCTGGTTGAATCGGCTGTCATCGCTCCCGGTCGGCTTCGGCCCCGACACCCGTCCTCGCATCCATGACAAGTTTTTGCAGTGCGGGAGCGATCAACCGGTTCGCGGCCAGCGTGTGCCGTGAATCGACCGAGTGCGGAGTTCCATCGGAATCCATCACGGTCGCGCCACTTTCGCGCGCGATCAACACGCCGGCGGCCATATCCCACGGCTTGTTCGACATAATCACGCACCCGTCGGTTCGTCCTTCCGCAACCCAGGCCAGATCGAGGGCCGCTGAACCGAACATCCGTACTCGCTCGACCGTGGTGGCGAGGGCCTGGGCGATGGCGAACCGATCCTTGTTGCGGACAACGGAATTCGCTCCCACAGCATAGTCGCCGATCGACACGATGGACTCGCGCAGATGCTGTGTGCAACTCGCGGCGATCGGTTGCCCATTGCCGAATGCCCCACCACGCTCCGAGGCGTAGTACTCGAGATTCAACTGCGGCGCTCGTATGACGCCGATAACCGGTCGTCCGTTCCGCATCAGG
>JAFMQT010000109.1 GCA_017354515.1 Nocardia sp.
GAGGCGGCCGGTGCGTCGATCGCTGCGGCGGTGTCGGCGACGACGACGGCGATCGAGGAGGCGTTCACCGCCAGCACCCTCGCCGAAGTCCTGGGCGTCACCACCCTGACCCTGGGTGCGGTCACGATGGTGAAAGCGTTCCAGGCCGTCCCGGTCGACTCTGGAACGGGACGCGTCCAAGCTGGCCGCCATCATCGCCATGAAAGTCCTCATCGACGAACACGGCGATGGTGACCACACAGCTCCGGACGATCCGACCGAAGAAATCGCGAAGAATATCGCCGACCATGCGAATGGTCGTGGTGAACAAGGGGATGGCACACATTATGTTGCCGGCGTACCGCCTGAGGAACTGGCGGATTATGTTGAGAAGATGCTGAACAATCGGATTCCGGGAGAAGAGGCGCGATATCTCGGTCAAGGGCGTGTCGGATACTGGGACCCCGCCAAGAAAGCGGTCGTTATCGAGAACGGGCAAACCGGAACAGTCTTCACTCCTGACGACGGATATGAAGACTTCCAAGACCTAAAGTGAGGCGGTACCTATGCAAAGTGAGGCAAGGCGAGAAATCGTTCTGAGCGGTGAGAATTTCAAGGTCATCCGGCAACTAACATTTCAATTGCCCAACCTTTCCCGGGAGATACTATCTCGGTGGGGATGGAACTCCGATATAAAATCCCTGCTGAAAGGGCTCGCCCGGTCGATACCATTCGAAATTTCTCCGACAGCGCGGGTCAATATTGTAATTACAAACGACAGCATCAGCAACGCACTGGCCGCAGAGAATAACCGGTCCGCTGGCGCCGCGGATGCCCCTGATACGGAAATAGTAAGATTCCTTCCCTCTGCGGTCGCTCATATTTGGGTACCGTTGCTCGATGAAGCGTCCGAGTTTCTGGGTAGCGTGGAAGCGCAGCATCGAACTGGATTCTATGAAAATGAAATACGTGCCGCGTTGAATGCGCTCAGGAGTGAGATGCATGGCTGACCGGCGGGAAAGCCGTATCGGGATGTTAGGGCTGGCACCCAGTCAATCGCTGCACGCGAATGAATCTTGTCCCTGGTGCGGTTCAGCCACGTATAGAATGTAATGGAACTGGTATGCTGGCTGCAGTAGGGCGCGAGATTGTTCTGAGTGGTGAGAATTTCAAGGTTCTCAGGCAACTCACACTTCAGATACACAACCTTTCCGACGAGATACTTTCGCGTTGGAGATGGAATTCCGACATCGAGGTCCTGCTGGAAGGCCTCGTCCGGTCGATACCCACAAGGTTTCGAACTGGATTCTATGAAAATGAAGTATGCGCCGCACTCGAGGCGCTCCGGAGAGAAATGCAAAGCTGACCGGCAGGCCCAGCTCCGGGGCGGTATCAGGAATGAGTTAGGGGGATTGATGGAGTTCAACCGATCCGCGGTCCCGGTTGTGGAGTACCATGATCGCTGGCTTTTGAAACCGCTGCGAGGGCGGTCCGTGTCGGACATTTTGTGGCGTGAAGACCGTATCGAACTTCTGTTATATATCCGCTCCTGGCGGATGGTGATCGGTTACGACACCGAGCTTTCACCCAAATCGCTTGCGAAGAATTCACCGGACAGACATTCGATACGGCATTGGAGCAGATCTGAAGTAGAGGATCATCTGAGTGCTCCCATTCTGTCGACTCCATTCTTCAAGTCTGGCGCTGCGCGTTTGGGGTTCAAGAATGGATGGAACCTATTCACGCCGGAGTCGGAGCGCTTGTTCGATCCTGAACTGTGGATCGAAGATCAGCTCGTGTGGACACCTGTCGGCATTATCGCTTCGCCAATCCTCGAGATTCACGCGGTAGACCCATGGACAGGGCGACCGGTCACGCCACCGCACTGGCCAGGACGTCCCGAAAACCTGTCGTACCGTGATGATTCCGACGATATCAACGACTGACACATGGTCGACCGCGAGGACCGTATCACCCGAACACAGCTGATCCGCGGTAGCGTTTGTCGTCCCGCGGAGCGAGACAATCGGTGCCTACTGTCGATCGGGAAAGGAATCCCTGGTGAGCCCTGCCGGTGTTGTGCCGCTGCTCGGATCTGTCGCTGCCGTTGTGTCGGAAGCGATTTCCCGAGTCCGACCCGACCTGCCCGACGCCGACCCGGCGGTGCGCCGATCCGATCGCGCCGATTTCCAGTCGAACGCCGCACTGCCACTGGCGAAGAAGACCGGGACGAAACCGGTCGAACTGGCAGGCGCGCTGGTGCAGCACCTCGAAGGTATTGACCCCGCGGTCGTCGAGTCGGTTACGGTGTCGGGACCGGGCTTCCTCAACATCACCGTCTCCGATACCGCGATCTGGTCGCAGGTCGCCGCCAGGCTTGCCGACGACCGACTCGGCGTTCCCGCGGCCGAATCCGGGCACCGCGTGGTGATCGACTATTCGGGCCCGAACGTGGCCAAGGAAATGCACGTCGGGCATCTGCGGACCACCATCATCGGTGACAGCCTCGCTCGAGTTCTCGGCTTCTTCGGCGCCGAGGTGATCCGCGCGAACCATCTCGGCGACTGGGGAACTCAATTCGGGATGCTCATCCAATACATCGACGAACACCCCGAAACGCCCTGGCACCAGGACGATTTCACTGAGAGCCAGGACAGTGCGGTCTCGGCGTTGGATGCGCTCTACAAGGCTGCCCGGTCCCGGTTCGACGCGGACCCTGAATTCGCTGATCGTGCGCGGCGGCGTGTGGTCGCACTGCAAACCGGTGACGAGCGGACCGTCGCCCGGTGGAAGGAGATAGTCGCCGAGTCGGAGAAGGCGTTCGGCGCGATCTATCACCGTCTGGGTGTGCTGCTCACCGCCGACGACTACGCCGGGGAGTCGTTCTACAACCCGATGCTGGCCGACACCGCCACCGAACTCCTCGACAAGGCCGTCGCCGTGGCCAGCGACGGCGCGGTCGTGGTGGCTTCGGAAGAAGTCACCGGCCCCGACGGCACACCCGCGGTGTTGATGGTCCGCAAGAGCGACGGCGGCTATGGCTATGACAGCACGGACCTGGCCACCATCCGCTACCGCATCACCAGTTTGCACGCCGACCGGCTGCTGTATGTCACCGATTCGCGCCAGGCCCTGCATTTCCGACTGGTCTTCGAAACAGCCTGTCGGGCAGGGTGGCTCACCGATTCCGTCGCCGTCGACCACGTCGCCTACGGCACCGTTCTGGGCCCCGATGGCCGCCCGTTCAAAACCCGTGCCGGCGGCACCGTCCGCCTGATGGACCTGCTCGACGACGCCGTCACCGCCGCCCGCGCCGTGGTCGCCGAGAAGAACCCGGACCTGCCCGCCGCCGAACTCGACGTCATCGCCGAACAGGCCGGTATCGGCGCGGTCAAATACGCCGACCTGTCCACCAGCCGGATCAAGGACTACACCTTCGATCCCGCCCGCATGACCGCGTTCAATGGCAACACCGGTGTCTACCTGCAATATGCGCATGCGCGAATCCGCTCGATCCTGCGCAAAGCCGAAGACCTCGACGGTATTTCGGTAGATCCGAGCGCCACCCTCGAACCTGCCGAGCGGGAACTCGCTCTCACTCTGGACGGGTATGGGGCAGTCATCGCCGAGGTCGGCGTCACGCTCGAACCCCACCGTCTGGCCGGCTACCTCTACGAGCTCGCCCGTGCTTTCACCGGCTTCTACGACACCTGCCCCGTCCTCACCGCCGCCCACCCCGTCCGCGGCAACCGCCTCGCGCTGTCCCAGCTGACCGCCCGAACCCTCGCCCACGGACTCGAACTGCTGGGAATCGCTGCGCCGGAACGGCTTTGAAGGGAGTACGCCGGGATCGTTGGGGCCCCTGTCGCGTGCGAGGGCATCGGTGCCGAGCCGTGCGATGATCGAGGCGGTCATGTCCACGATGGTGAACACCGACTGCTCGTCGGTGACCTCCGCGACGATCGCGTCGTGGAGCTCGGGCGCTATGTGACCGCGGCGGGCCATGGGCTTCTCTGCGGCATAGCGGAGCTCGAGCAGCGAGTAGGCGCTGACGAACAATTGGTGTCCGGCGTCGATGGCCGACCGCATGCGGTTCCCTGCGGTCGCGGATAGCCGGGAATTGTCAGTGACCCACCAGATCAGTGCGTGGGTGTCGATTACCAGCGGTTGGTCTTCGTCCACCGGGTCCGCTCGGACTCTGCGGTCATTTCCTCGCGGACAGCTCGGGCGTCATCAGCGTCGAACCCCTCGGCGAGATGGGCCAGGTGCGCGAGCGTTCCGCGCTCGCCTGGACGACCGGATCCGCGGCCCTGACGGCGGACGGTACGCCGGACCGAAAGGTGCACCACGTCCCCGGGGCGTGGTTCGTGGCCGAGTTGCGCGGCAACCAGGGCGGCGGAGTCGTCGGTGAGCTGGAGGTGGCCGGGGTCGGTGAACGTGGCGTCTACCTCGACCGGGTCGAATGCCGGCTCGCTCATCCTTATGCTCCTTCCACGGTCGGCGGCACAAGGGCCGGTGAACATCCAAGTATGAGTCTACGGTGCCAGCCAGGTCTGATTGATACTGGTTTGATGGTGTGGGCGCGATCAAGCCGGGAGCCCGGCTCGGTCGAATTCGCCTCGCGGCCGCGGAGAGTGCTTGTTCATAATGATCGAGCTGATCGTCCCGATCGATTAGTGACTGCGCGAAGATATCCGCATATTCCTCCGGAGTAACCGGCCAACCGTCATCTCCGACGAAGAACCAGGAGCCGTCCTCATGCTGGAGGTATCGCCCTGGCGTGTCTGCTGGGTCTCCCACCGCGTTCCTTCCGCCGTTTGTTGGGTTTGCGCCCACCGCCGTGGGCATTCACGCCCGGCGGTGGGGCATGAATGTGACGCTATGCCTGTGGAATTCGATGTGGCCCGACCCTGCTGTCCACAGCCGTCTACAACTGGACGCGAAGTACGGATACTGTGGGGGTATGGATCCCGGCGGGGAGATCGTCACAGGTGAGCGGCTGCGGGCCGCGCGGGAAGCGGCCGGCTTGAGCCTGTCGGCGATGGCGGGGCGCACTCACTACAGCAAGCCGTTACTCGGCCTCCTGGAGACCGGGCAGCGCACGATCAAGCCCGAGCACGTCCGCGCCTACGCCGATGCTCTCGGGGTTGGATCAGCTCTGTTCGTGGAGCCACCGGACGGTGAGCGGGCAACAGCGGAATGGCTGTGCCGAGTCGCCGCATCCGACCTGGGTGGGGACACTCTGGACCAGTTGGAGAGGGCGGTGGACGACCTCGCTGCGGCCTATCCGACCACCCCGCCGAGCGAACTCCTGATGCGTATCCGCCGCCATCTGGGTTATGCCGGACGGCTCATGGACGGCCGCATGACTCTGGCCCAGCACCGCCGCCTCCTGGTCGTGGTCGGGTGGCTCTCGCTGCTGGCCTCCACCTGTCATGTGGATCTGGGACAGGTCTCCGATGCCGCCGCACGCGGTCATCTGGCCTGGAAGTTGGCAGAAGACGTGGAGCACAAGGAAATTGCCGCGTGGTGCCTGGAGACTCGGGCGTGGGAGCAGTTGACGAGTGGGAAGTACGCGGCGGCAGCGCACTTGTCCCGTGCGTCGCAATCCGTTGCTCCGGAAGGGAGTTCGGCCTTCATTCAGGCGACTGCGCAGGAGGGCCGCGCACTGGCGCGACTGGGAGACCGCCAGGGCACCTACGGAGCATTACGGCGGGTCGCGCGCCTGGTCTCGGGTCTGCGCACACCGGACCGGCCGGAACATCATTTCCGGTACGACCCCGCGAAATCGGATGCCTACGTGGCGACCACCCTGTCCTGGCTCGGTGATCCGGCGGCCGAGTCCTATGCCCGGTATGTGCTGGCAGACCTGACCGGGTCCACATCCGTCCGGCCACGCCGGATCGCGATGGCACGCTTGGACCTCGCTCGCGCATTGGTGGCGACCGGCAAGCCGGATGAAGCGGCCGACGTAACTCTTTCGGTGGTGACCTCCGGAAACCTTGTGCCGTCGCACTATTGGCGGGTGGCTGAAGTGGTCGCGGGAATCGACGACCGGGGAGTGCCGGGCGCGGCCGTGGTGCGCGAGGCGTTCCGGGAAACCTATCCGGCTTCCGAGCAAGCGAACGTTATCGCGTAGCGGACGGAATACCCTCTCGCGCAGCCGATGTGGGCTTCTGCGAATAATCTATTGACATACCGCAAGAGAAGGCGGGACCATGAGCAGTGCTGCCCGAGGCATCGCCGACTGGTCTGGAACTGCCGCCGAGTAAGAAGATCCAGCGCTCGCGACGCAATCAAGGAAGGTGAGCACGATGTGGGTTGTGACGACCACCATCGACGCTGACGTGCCGATGGACCAGATGGACGAGTGGGAGGACGCCCTCGCTGATGTCGATGGTGTGATCGCCCGGCGCCCGCGCGTGCTGTATGCCGACGACCGCACGGTCACCGATGTGACCGTCCACGTCGACGCGTCCGACGATATTGCCGCGATGTCGCGAGCCCGAACTCTCGTCGAGACCGTGATCGGCTCGCTGCCTGTGCTTGCCACCGACGTTGTCGATGAGCAGCTGTACCAGGACCGCGCCGAAGCGCCGACCCTGCCGCAGCTGGTGTCCGCACCCGAGATCGCCGACACCCTCGGGGTCAGCCGCCAGCGCGTGCATCAATTGCGCGATACTGCGGGCTTTCCGGCGCCGTTGTTCGTGCTGCGCACGGGTGCGATCTGGGCGGCCTCGGCAATCGATGCCTTCGCCCGCACCTGGACTCGCGCACCAGGTCCGCGGCCGAAGACGGCGTGATTGTGAGCGGCAATCCCCGGCGCAAAGACAATGAGGACGGGCTGCCGGACAGCAGTTTCAGCAAGTGGGACAAAGGTGTGTACCGTCAGCGGATCGGCGAGGACGAGGCCGCTCGTCGGCGCGCTGCGATCATGGCCGAGCAGTGGGGATTTCAGCTTGCGGAGAAGCACCGTGACACCCCTGATCCTCGGTAGCATCTGCGGTCCGGCGGAGCTCCGCTCGATCAGCCCGGCAGAGTCGGAATCTCCTGCGCCGACGATCTCGTCGGGGCAACTCGCACCATATATGGAACGGTATCGGAGAGCGTTCCATATATGGAATTTGTTTGACCAGGCGGAGCGCGCCACCCGCAAGTCCGTGCTGTCGATGCCTATGTGGCCGTGGTAACGAGATCGAGTCCGCGATCGACACCACCGGCATGACAACCCCCACCTATCGTGGTGTGCGAAACCGAATCGCGTTCGACCGCGGCGAGCTGCTGAGCAATGTGGTGACACCCCGAAACGTCGCCGACCGAATGGCCGAGCGGTACAACGGCGCTATCGGTGAGTTGAACCGCTGGGTGGACGATGTTCGGGCCGAGACGGGGGAAAGCGTGCCCTACTTCGATCCTCGGGCGGCCTCCGAATGCGCGAAAGTGCTTATGCTGCTCCAGGATCCATCCGGTGCGGCCGATGGTGAGTCCGGTTTCATCAGCCTGCACAATAACGACCGGACCGCACACAATGTGTACCAGCTGGTGGAACAGACGTCCCTGCGGTATGCCGACTATGTGCCGTGGAACGTCATCCCGTGGTGGGTTGCCGATCCCAGCAAGCCCGCCCGGACCCTGCATTCACAGGCGCGGCGCGCGCGACGCTATCTGGAAGAGGTGGTCGACCTGCTGCCCGGTGACCTCGCCGCGGTCATCGTCATGGGTAAGACACAAACCTGGCCCGCATGGAAAGCCGCAGTCGGGCCGCACCACAAACGCTTTCGCGGTGCTGAGGTCGTGTTCACCGCACATCCCGGTCCCTTGTCGATCAACCAGCCCGTCAAGGACACCGACCGTCGCAACCGCGACGACATCGCAGCCGCGTTCAAACAGGTCGCGAGTCTGATTCAGTGAGCTGTAGTCCGGGTCAGTCATCGAGCCGGTCTTCGCCGAATTCGGCATCTATCCGGGCTCGTTCCGCTGCGCTGTCGGCGTACGGGGCGAATCGGGCGAGGCGCTGCTTGGCGGTCGCCGCTGTGGCGGCCTGCTTCGCGGTGACGGGCTCCTCCCGATCAGTTCCGACTTCCCACAGGGCCCCGACCGGCATTGCGCGGAGCCGGGGCCCGAACGGCAGGGTATCGGTGCCGGTGTAGAGAACGATACCGACCACGAAGTCATCGCCCAATCGGTCTGCGAGCCGCCGTAAGCCGTGGAAGTCGTTGCCGCGGACGGTATTCGATGCCTTTACTTCGATCCCCACGACCCGGCCGTGAGCGTCCTCGAGGATGATGTCGACTTCGACCTTGTTGTGGTCGCGATAGTGATACAGCTCGGCTTCGGTCTCCGACCATGTCAGCTGCCGGGCGAGTTCGGAGGTGACAAACCCCTCCAGGAGGGGGCCGAAAGGTCCCTCCGGCCGTCGCAGCGCATGGGCGTCGGTGGTGAGCAGCCGGGCCGCGATCCCCGAGTCGACGAACGCCAGTTTGGGCATGGCCGTGACGCGGGTGCCGATATTGCGGGACCAGCCGGGTATCTGTTTGATTAGGTAGACCTCGTCGAGCAGGGTGAGATAACGCTGGATTGTCGGACGTGACAACTCGAGCTCGTTCGCCAGTCCGTTGGCCGACACGGTCGATCCGGAGCGCGCAGCGAGCAGGCGCAGCAACGCCTTCAGCTGTGGCACGCGCTCGATCTCGGATAGCTGCCGAATGTCGCGCTCGATCAGATTCTGTATGTAGTTGTCGAAGAACCGGGCTCGGCGCCGGGAGTCGGTCCGCATCACGGCCTCGGGCAGCCCGCCCCGCACGATCCGGTCCGCGTAGTCGGTTCGGAGGGTCTGCGATGTGTGGCGCAGTGCTGGGCCGTCGCGGAACACCGCGTCGATGAAGCCATCCGGGGTTCCGTCGATCTCACCCTGAGAAAACGGCCACAGCTCGATGGTCTCCATCCGCCCGGGCAGAGTGTCGGGAAGCTCCCGCAGCCCGAGGAGTCGCGACGATCCGGTCAGCAGAAACCGACCTGGCCGGGGATCGGAATCGACGGCCACCTTGATGGAGAGCAGGAGTTCGGGCGCCCGCTGGATCTCATCGATGACCAGAGGTGTCCCGGTATCGACGAAACCCTCGGGATCGGCAAGTGCTGCTTCACGGTCCCGCGGTCGGTCCAGGTCGCGCCATTCCGCGGCGGACTGGCCGGCGATGTGTCGGACGAGCGTGCTCTTCCCGGCTTGCCGTGCTCCGTTGACTAGTACCACGCGCGTGTCGGCCAGGGCGGCCTCGATGGCCACAGTGGCGCGTCTGGGTAGCAGCTTTCGGGAGGTCATGGCGCTGATTGTACGTCTTTAACATGCAATATGCGACAACTTGGTGTTCGATATGCGAAGTGCCGGGATTCAATTTGCGACATTGATATATGCAGTTTGCGGCACCGGTCTTGATTCATGGTGTCGCAGAGCATTCCGCTCGGCGAGCATACGACCGGCGACGATTCGGAACGAGGGGCCGAACCGTCGCCGAATCATCCAGGGCGGCAGCAGTTTTCGCGCTGCCACGTGTTCGCTACGGTCCGAATTGGCCGATGGTGCGCTGTCCGAACTTCGAATCGCAGCGGTTGAACGGGGCCATGATGTCCTGATTGGTGGAGCAGGTCCATTCATCGATCTGGATCGGGCCCGCACCCGCACCGGGCCCGCGTCCGGCGGCCAGCGCCCGGAAGTACTGGTTGTAGACATCCCGGACTCGCGGGCAGAAGACCGTGCCCGCCTCGACGATGATCATCTCCTGGCGGTGCGCCGCGGTGGTCACGAATCCGCAGTTCGCACCGGGGCCGGCCTGGCCCGGGGCCGGCGGCGCGATGGGGGGCGGACCCGCCTGCGCCGATGCGGTGCCGAATCCGATGGTCGCGAGTGCGGCCAGCGTGGCAGCGGTGGTGCCGACAATGCGTTTCATGCGTCTTCCTCCCGATCGAGTACCCGGCCCTTCCGCCGTTGCAAGGTGGATCCCGTGGTGAGGCTAATCCGTTAACAAGCCGTGTGGGCGATCTCCCTGAGCTCGATGGTTGGAAGTTGTTGGTGCGGTGATCTTTCACATCCACCCGCAGAGTGGAGCTCCGGAGGGATCTGGGACATGGAGCCTGCCAGCATATTTCGCGACACTGCGATCGAACACCTCTGTGCGCATGTCGAATACCCCGAGGGGGTCTTACCAACGCGGCTCACGCGGGCCTCGCTCAACGGCGGGAATCGGTGATGAACTCACGGTCCAGGGCCAGTAGAACGCTGTCCGCTGTCAACAGTCGTAGCTGCTCACAATGCGCCTGCGCGGTGATCAAGCGGTCGAAAGGGTCATGACGCACCAGTTCCGGAAATGCACGCAACTGCTCTGCATGCTGACCTGTCACATCAAGAATGCCGAGTCCCTGCGCGGCCACCACGTGAGCGAGATTCGCCGGCACGTCCAGCTTTCCGAGCATCGATTTGATTGTCAGCTCCCAGATCGTCGCTGCCGACACATACACTTCCGCGGCAGAGGTCACCAACGACCGAGCGGTATCTCCCAGTCGTGGATTGTCGTCCAGCACCCACAGTGCCGTATGACTGTCGAGCAGCAGCGTCATTCTCCGTCTCCGTAGAACATTCGCTGGATATCGGGATCGATATCGAAAGCGCTGTCGTCGTAACGCAATTGTCCCTTCAGTCCACCGATGGTCACCGGTGTAGCCCGATGCGGCACCAGATCCGCGATCGGCTGCCCAGCCTTGGAAATGACAATGCGTTCACCCTTCGACACCCGTTCGAGCAACCTCGACAGGTGCGTCTTCGCCTCATGGATATTGATGGTTGCCATTCCTACAGTGTAGGTGGTTAGTCTAGTTTAGTCTAGTCTGATATCCCTTCTATCGACCACCGAGTCCGGACATGGCGATGCCGCGGACGAACGACTTCTGCGCGAACGCGTAGATCACCAGCATCGGCAGCACCATCAGGACCGAGGTCGCCATCAGGATCGGCCAGTTGGTTTCGTA
>JAFMQT010000412.1 GCA_017354515.1 Nocardia sp.
CTGCGGCATCTGTGCCGCACCGCCGACACCCACGCCATGCATATTCTGGGCCAGCTGGTGCCGACCTTCCGGGAGGACGATTCGGCGGTGCCGATTCTCGCGAACTGGTTCCGCGAGCACGGATTCGAGGTCACCGAACGGTTGGGCGGTCGAGTCATGCGGGCGCCCACCAGCGTTCACTGACGAACAACTCGACGAGGCCGGGCTACCGACGAGGCGGAGCAGGTTACCGTCTGGTAGACCAGATGGGCGGAGTGTGGCAACGCACCGATCCCGCCGAGAGGAAGCCGAGTCAGATGTCAGCGCCGACAAACCCCGAACCGCCGACAAACCCCGAACCGACCACCTCGCAGCCCAGCGATACCGCCGGGGGCGACACCGGGCCCGTGCACGCCTTTACCGACGACGCCCTGGGAACCCGCGACGCGGTCGGATTGGCCGCCGCCATCCGCTCGGGTGAACTGAGCCGCCAGGAGGTGCTCGAGGCCGCAATCGCGCGGGTCGAGAAGGTGAATCCGCGGCTGAACGCGGTCGTGGTGGACTGTTTCGATCGGGCCCGGCGCGCGCCGGCGACGTTCGGGCCGTTCGCCGGGGTGCCCTCCTTCGTCAAGGACAACGCCGATGTGGCCGGCCTGCCCACCTGCCACGGTTCGGACGGCTTCAAGCCCTATCCTCGCCTGCGCAACAGCGACCCGGCCGAGCAGTTCCTGCGGCAGGGGTTCGTGGCGCTGGGCAAGACGACGCTTCCCGAATTCGGTCTGACCGCGTCCACCGAATTCGCCCACCGCGAACCGACCCGCAATCCGTGGAATACCGCACGTTCGGTGGGTGCCTCCTCGGGCGGTTCGGCCGCGCTGGTCGCCGCCGGCGCGGTTCCGATCGCGCACGCAAACGACGGCGGCGGCTCCATCCGGATTCCGGCCGCTGCGAACGGACTCGTCGGCCTGAAGCCGACTCGCTGCCGGATGCTCGACGCCCACGGCGCGCGGCACCTACCGGTGAATCTGCTGGCCGAGGGCGTGGTGAGCCGGAGTGTGCGCGATACCGCCTACTATTTCGCGGCCGCCGAAAAGTTCTGTCCCGCACCGGATCTGCCGCCGATCGGCCTGGTCGAGGGGCCGGGCGAGCGGCGGCTGCGGATCGGGGTGGTGCGGCACGATGTGCTGGGCCGGGAGATTCATCCCGAGACCGGCGCCGTACTCGATTCGGCGGCCGAGCAGCTCACGCGCGCCGGCCATGAACTGATCGATATGCGGCTGCGGATCGATCCGCGTTTCGTGGACGCCTTCTCCACCTACTGGGCGCTGCTCGGGCTGGTGGTCTCGGCCTCCTACAAGATCGAGAACGGGCGGTACTTCAGCCCGCGCCGCGTGGACCCGTTCACTCGCGGGCTGATCCGGAAGATCAGCAGGAATCCGCTGGCGGCGATTCCGGCGATCCGGCAGTTGCGTGCCGGAACCGCGCTCTACGACGAGCATTTCACCGATGTGGATCTGATGCTCTCCCCCGTCCTCAGCCATCCCGCGCCGATGCTGGGTGAGCAGTCGCCCGATCAGCCGTTCGAGGAATTGTTCGCCAAACTGATCGACTACATCGGTTTCACGCCGATCAACAATATCGGTGGCGGACCGGCGATTTCGATTCCGCACGGCATGATGAGCTCGAATCTGCCCGGCTCGATCCAAATTTCGGCCCCGCAGGGCGATGAGGCCACCCTGCTGGAGATGGCCTACCTGTTCGAGGCCGAGTGCGGATTCCCCAGCATCGACCAATAGTGCTCAGCGAGTGAGGAATTCCCCGATGGCGGGGGCCAGTGCCGACGCGACCGGATCATTGCTGACCCCCGCCAACTCTTGCAGCCGCGCATCGGGAAGTACCTCGGCCAGCCGTCGTGCGCCCTTGGTCAGCGCGGGTGCCGAACGCTCACCGACCAGCAGCAGCGTCGGAGCGGTCAACGCCGCCCAGTCCTCGGTGCGCGGGTCCTTGCCGCGGGCGAACGGTTCGAGGACCGCGTAGTCGTGGGCGGTCGAATCGGCGGTGGCGACCAGCTGCTTCCACACCGGTGAGACCCGCATGGCACTAGCCACCAGCGCCGGCACCCCCATCACCTTGGTCAGGTAGTACCAGACCGCACCGCCACGTCTACCGGCCGCGAGCCGCGCGGCGAGCTTATCGGCCGCATCCTTGGGCGGCACATGGTCTTTCGGGCTGATGACCAGCGGCGGCTCGAAGGCGACCACATCGCTGATGCCGGCGATGGCGCCCGACCGGGCGGCGGCCAGGGCCAGCACGGCACCCGAACCCCATCCGAACAGCGCCACGGCCCCACCGGCCTGATCGACCACGGCTTTCAGATCCGCGATCTCGTTGGACGCGTCGTACACGCCCGGCGAATCGGAGCTGTCGCCGCGGCCGCGACGGTCGTAGTTGATCACGGTCAGCCCGTAGTCGGCGGCGAGCGCGTCCGCCAGTTCGACGGTCGCGGGGACCTCCCGGTAACCGAAGGCGCCGCTGATGAGCACAACCGTCCCCGCGTCACCGGATCCGATCCGGTCGAAGGCGATGGTCGTGCCGTCCGGCGACGTCACGGTACGCATATCCGGGCTCCTTCCCAACGTGTCGAGTCGAAGGTACGCGATGACCGGTCCACATCCGACGCCCCGGCCCGGCCGGTAAGCTCGCAACCAACCAGTACTCACAGGCCAGGGGGTGCGAAAGTGACATCGGTCGCCCGACCACACGGACTGCCGCGGATCAGCGGATTCCCACAGTCGGAGTTCGCCACCGGTCCCGATAAGTGGTCGGGCGATGTCATCAGCGAGGACCGGATCCGCGCCCTGGCCATCGGTGCCTACTACGGCCGCAGCTGGGCCTCCTACAACGACACCCTGGCCTTCCTTCCGGAGGACCCGCGCAGTTCGGAAACCCGCCGCGAATCCACCATCGAGGGGTTGCACGAATCCTGGGGTGTGGACAACGGCGAGGAGGCTCGCGAGACCATCGGCCGGCTGCTGAACGGAATGCACGCCCCGTTGTTCGCGATGGTGCATCCGCTGGCCGTGGCCGCCGCCCAGGACACCACCCGGGTCGATCGCACCGGAATGGCCGACAGCCACCGCGAATTCCTGCACACGGTGTCGGAGGTGCGCGGCTATCGCGGGGTCAACGGCATCGACCGCGATTACGACGCCTGGTTGCAGGCCATCAAATTCGGCATCGTGGACCGGCTGCCGCAGCCGCTGAACACCGATGCCACCGCATGGGATCTCGCGCGCATCGTGTTCATCGCGCGGGCCGCGCACACCGCCGGATATCTGGAGGCCGAGGAGGCCTGGACACTGCTGGGCTACGCGCTTGCCAAAGCGCAACAGCACTACCGCAATTGGCGTCAGTTCTCGGCGGGATTCCTCACCGGGGCGATCTTCTGGGCCGCCACCCAGGATCTGGCGGCGGCCAAGGAGCAGGTGGACGAGCGCCGATGGATGATCCGGGGTCTGCTGATGCGCCCGTCGAGTCCGTGGCGACGGGTGGCCCTACACCCCGGCGCACCGGTTTTCGGGCTCTCGCCCTTCCACTGAAACCTATTCGGGCATGGCGCTGTGTTTTATTCGGGCATGGCGCGCAGAATCCCCACGCCTTCCCATTTGAATTGTTCGGCGTCGACCATCCCGAGTTTGCGGCGTTCGACCAGCAGCTGCCATTCACCGAACAGGTCCAGCGATGAGGGCCGCGCCATCACGATCGAACCGTCGACATGTTCGATCTCGCAGGCCAGCCGGGTGGCCTGACCGACCCGGATCAGATCCTCACCCTCGGCGGCGATGAATTCCAGATCGGTCTGACCGTCGGAAATCCGCAGTGTGGCAGGCGATCCCGGCATCGCGGACACATCGGCACGGTCGATGGCGGCGACCGGAAGTTCATAGGTTGCGGCGGCCGAGACGAACAGCAGCCGCAGCGTGGTGATCACCACCAGCCCGGCGGCCCCGCCGAATCCGCAGGCAGCGACTTCCAGAACATATTCGTCGGGTCGAGCGTAGGCGTGCATCGCGGCGATCTCTCGACCGATATCGCCGGGAATCCGGATACGCTCGGCCGCGGCTGCCACATCCGGGCGGATCGGGCCATACGGGCCGGGCACCGATTGCGGCGGCGTCAGATCCGGGCGCTGGCGTACGATCCGCCGCATCTCCAGCAGATCGTCGGATACCGCGCGAACCAGGGTCACCGCATGCTGCGTCACCTCCGGTTCCAGCAGCACCACGGTCGGATTGCGCCGGTTCGCGACCCCGTTGACGGCCTTCTCCGGCGACCGGAAGTACAACAGGATCATCAGGTCCCCGGCATCGGATTCGGCCACACAGGCCTCGCGCAGATCCGAGACCCGTACATCGATGGCCCGATCATCGTCCACGCCCAGCGGAGTGGTGGTGATGCGCCCGTCGGCATATCTGACGGCCGTCCGCCGCCCCCACACCTCGAACACTGACCTTGATCCTCCC
>JAFMQT010000006.1 GCA_017354515.1 Nocardia sp.
CGGGTCCGAGGCGCGTGAGGTCACCATCTCGGTGCCGACGACATCCGGGCACAGGGCGCGGACGCGGATCGGCAGTCCCGCGTGTATGAGGTCGCCCTGCAGGGAGGTGGTGTAGGACAGCACGGCGGCCTTGGTGGCGGCATACAGGGCCAGTCCGGGGACCGGGGTCAACGCCGGCAGCGACGCGATATTGAGAACGGCCCCACCGGCTTTCCCCATCTCGGCGATCGCGGCCGCCGACCCGGCCAGCACGCCACGGACGTTCACCTCCAGGATGGTGGCGATCTGCTCGTCCGTGTGGGTCCAGGCATCCCCGGCGAACAGCACCCCGGCATTGTTCACCCAGACCCGCAGTGGTCCCAGTTCGGCGGCCCGGGCGGCGATCTCGCGGTGCGCGGCGATATCGCGGACGTCGTGTTCCAGGCCCACCGCGTCCCTGCCGATCTCGGCGGCGGATCGGCGCGCGGCCTCGCCGTCGATATCGGTCAGTACGACGCGATGCCCGGCGTCCGCGAGCCGGCGCGCCAGGGCCAGACCGATGCCTCGACCGGCGCCGGTGACAACTGCTGTTGTGGTCATGTCAGGGACGCTAGACCGCGAACGTCACCCGATACCAGTCGCCGCGAATCGCAATCGTCACATAGATGTGGCACCGTTCGCCGTATCCGTTCACTTGCTCGAGGTCTTGGCTCGACAGTCTGGCGTCGGTATGAGAGAGCAAGATGTCGGCACACGAATGAGATTCGGAGAACGATGATGAGTGCTCCGACATTGACCGTCGATGTCACCGCACCCGAGTGCACGGCGCGCGGCAGCGACTACGCGGTGCTGGCGCGACGGGTGCGCGAGGCCGGGTTGCTCGATCGGCGCTACCCGTACTACGCCTGGAAGAGCGCGGTGGTCGCCGCGGCCTGGGTGGCCGGATGGGCGCTGCTGATCGCAGGCGGGGATTCGTGGTGGCAGCTGACCACAGCGGCCTTCCTGGCGGCCGTGTTCGCGCAGTGCGCGTTCCTTGGCCACGACGCCGGGCATCGGCAGATCTTCGCCACCCGGCGCGCCAACTACCTGTACGGGCTGATCTTCGGCAACCTCGGCATCGGGGTCAGTGTCGGCTGGTGGACCGCCAATCACAATCGCCACCACGCCCATCCCAATACCGACGACGGCGATCCCGATGCCATGGGCGTGCTGGCGTTCTCGACCGAACGGGCCCGCACCGACCGGACGTGGCGGCGATTCATCATGCGGTATCAGGCCTGGTTGTTCTTCCCGCTGTTGCTGCTGGAAGGCGGCAGTTTGCACGCTGCCAGTGCACGAGCGGTGGTGAACTGGCCGATCCGGCATCGGATGTGGGAGGGACTGCTGCTGGCGACGCACCTGGCCGGACTGGTCGCGGTCGCGTTCGTGGCGCTGTCGCCACTGAAGGCGGTGGTGTTCCTCGCACTGCAGCAGGGCCTGTTCGGGCTGTACATGGGCTGCACGTTCGCGCCCAATCATAAAGGTATGGCGGTGTTCTCGGCCCGCGACCAGGTGGATTTCCTGCGCCGGCAGGTCCTGACCTCGCGCAATGTCACCGGTGGTCCGCTGATCGACGCCGCGATGGGCGGGCTGAACTACCAGATCGAGCATCATCTGTTCCCCACCATGCCGCGCCCCAATTTGCGCCGGGCGCAGCCGCTGGTCGCCGGCTACTGCGCCGAGCTCGGGGTGTCGTACTGCGAGGCCGGGGTGATCGCCTCGTATTCGGACGCCTTACGGCATCTGCACGAGGTGGGCCGGCCGCTGCGCGAGGGGGACTCGAGCCCGTCCACTACGTCCGATTCCGCCGGATGGCGGTGAGGCCGCGACGAATTCAGGTATCCGCGCCCGTCGGCCCACCGGGATGCGGATATCCCCGATCGGCGCAGATCTTGCGGAGGATGAGCTCGGTGGGGCAGCCGTGCCCCTCGTGCAGCGACAGGTTGAACAGCAGTGGCGGAACGCCGCGCGGCCGCTTCTGATCCAGGTCGACCGGGTGCGGGCACCGGTCCCATTCGGGAATCATGAGTCGTGCACTCCGGCGAACAAGGACACTTCCCGACCGACCGGCTCCGGGTCCGTCATCTCCTGTACCTCTCCTGAAGATCAGCAGATCGCAATAGCCACAGCACATCTGGTGATGTGGGCCTACTGTTCGCCTGCTAGGGTAGGCCGATATCTTGACAGTCGTCAAGGTGAGGCTTGACGACTGTCAAGACAGTCTACAAAGCTGGGTGCGCGGAATCTCCCGTACACCGTCAAACAGCGCCGGACCGGCCGGAATCCGCCACTCACCCGCGCTCCCGAAGCGCCGTCCGAACCTCGTTCTTGAGCACCTTCCCCACCTTCGAACGCGGCAATTCGGTCCAGATCTCGATCTGTTTGGGGGCTTTCACGCTGCCGATACGCGCCTTGACGAAGTCGATGATCGCCGCGGTGTCGGCCTGCCGACCGGAACGCAGCTCTATTGCGGCCGTGACCTTTTCGCCCCATTTCGGGTCGGGAAGCCCGATCACCGCGGCTTCCTTGACCTCCGGATGGGCCAGCAGCGCCTGTTCCACCTCGGCGGAATAGACATTGAATCCGCCGGTGATGATCATGTCCTTGGCCCGGTCGACCACGAAGAGCAAGCCGTCGTCGTCGAGGTAGCCGATATCTCCGGTGTGATGCCAGCCGAAGGCCCCGACTTCGGCAGTGGCCTCCGGATTCTGGTGATACCCGTCCATGACCAGCGGTCCGCGCACCACGATCTCGCCGCGTTCGCCCGGGCCCAGCAGGGCGCCGGCACCGTCCATGATGGCCACGGTGGTCAGCGGTGTGGGGCGGCCCGCACTGGACAGCCGTTCGGTCGCGATCGACCCGTCGGGGCGGAAATGGTCGGCCGGGGCGAGGGTCGCGATCATATTCGGCGCCTCGGTCTGACCGAACAATTGTCCCATGACCGGACCGATTCGCCGCAGCGCTTCCTCGAGCCGGGTGGGCGACATCGGGGCCGCCCCGTACCAGAGGCAACGCAATGAGCTCAGATCACGCCGGTCCAGATCCGGATGGTCCAGGGCCCCGTAGATCACCGTCGGGGGCAGGAAGGCGTGCGTAATGCGGTGGCGCTCGATGAGTTCCAGGAATTCACCGATATCGGGGGCGGGCATGATCACCACCTCACCGCCGAGGCTCAGAATCGGGAAGGTCAGCACCCCGGCCGAATGGGTTAGCGGGGCGAGGGCCAGATAGCGGGGCCGCGAACCGAACGGATAACTCATGAGCGCCAGCGCGGTCGAGGTCATCATATTGGTTTCGGTCAGCCGCACCCCTTTCGGGCGCCCGGTGGTGCCACCGGTGCCGGCCAGCATGCACAGACCGTCGTCCGGACGCCGCCCGGTGTCGGGCTCGGCTCGGTGGGCGCGAAGCCAATCCTGCAGGCGCTGCGCCCATTCGACCTCGCCATCCAGGCATATCAGCCATTCCAGGCGGGGCAGATCGCCGCGGATCCGATCGACGAGGCCGGCGAATTTCTCCTGGAAGAACAGCAGCCGGCAACCGAACAGCTCGAACAGCTCGCGATTCTCGGCGGCCTCGTTGCGCGGGTTGACCGGGCACCACACCGCCCCCGCACGGGAGATTCCGAAGACACAGGTCAGTGCGACGGGATCATTTCCGCACAGCACCGCGATCCGGTCGCCGGCGGTAATTCCGGTGTGCTGCAACGCACCCGCGATTGCCACCGACCGATCCACCACCTGCCCGTAGGTCAGGCTCACACCCTCGGTCGTGAGGCACGGGGCCCCACCACCGAGGGACGCGCCCTTATCCAGATAGTCAGCCAGGCGCATCGGCTCAACCGTGCACCGTGACAATCGGATCCAGGACCAGCCCGAACGCCCGCAGGGTCCCGAGCAGTTCGCGATGCCCGAAAGCCTGGCAGCTGGAGGCGAATCCGGTCCGGCGCGGCGGCGCCTGGATAAGTTCGGCGGCGGCGTGCGCGTTGAGCAGGGCGGTCTGCTTGTAGTTGCAGTTGCCGTGGATCGCGCAGTGCGCACGCCCGAGCGGACCCGAGGCGTGCACCGAATCCAGCGAGGTGTTGATCCGCGGATTCTCCCGCGGCGGCATCTCACTGCGGATCGCCGCGGACTGGGCGTCGATGATCTCGTACTTCTCGGCCTCGGACTTGCCCTCCATCTGTTCGAGGGCCGCGGCCACCAGCAGCGGAACCCCCTGCATCAGCGCGCGATCGAGCACACCGCCCTGCGCCCGGACATTGGCGACCCGCGGATCGTTCTTGAACCACACCGGATGTGAGGTTCCACCCCACGGCAGCGCCAGTCCGAGGTCGTGCCGGCCCGGCACCACTACCGACGCGACCCCGCCGTCGGCCGGCCACGCCACGTACTGGTTCTGCTCGAGGTAGTACGCCTTGGCGAAGGCCGCGTTGGTGAGAATGGTGTTGGTGGAGACGACGGTCGGATACCCCTTCCAGAACACCTCGATATCGAGGGTGTCCAGGCCGGGATTCTCCAGGCAGATATTCGCCGCGATCTCGCCCAGCGAGTACATCTGCGCCAGGCCCGGCGTGAGAAGTATTCCGCGCGAGTCGAATTCGGTGCCGTACCGGTCGGCGACGTCGATCATCCAGTTCTGTTCGCCGTTGGTGTCGGTGTAGTGGGCGCCGATCTCGAGACAGGCCCGCACGACCTCGTGCCCGTACCGGGCGAACGGCCCGACCGTATTGAGCACGATCGCGGCGCCGCGGAACGCCTCGGCCAGCGCCTCGGTGGTGTGCTCGACCTCGGCGATCTCGTATTCGACGGTGTCGATACCGGGCACCGCGTCGACCGCGGCCTTGACCCTGGCGTGATCGCGCCCGGCCGCCAGGAACGGAATTCCGTACTCGCGCAGGTATTCACAGATGAGACGGCCGGTGTATCCGGAGGCGCCGTAGACGACGACCCGCTTATCAGTGGACATGAGAATTCTCCTCGGTAGATCGGGGGACGATATCCAGGGGGCTCACATGCCCATGCCGCCATCGACCGGCAGACCGGCGCCGGTGATGAACTTCGCGGCGTCGGAGGCCAGGAATACCACCGCGTCGGCCATATCGTCGATCTGCCCCAGCCGGCCCAGCGGTGTCAGTTCGGCCACCGCCTGCGCGGCGGCCTCCGGCGACGGGAAAAGGCCGAGTTCGGCACAGTCGACGGCCAGCTTGTTGCCCATCGCGGTCGGGGTGAGCGCCGGGTAGATCGAGTTGACCCGCACGCCGTAGCCGAGCTTGCCCGATTCGGCCGCGGCCACCCGGGTCAACCGGTCGATACCGGATTTGGTCGCCGAATACACGCCGATTCCGGGGAAGGCGATGGTGGCCGCGACGGAGGCGACATTCACGATCGCGCCGCCCGATCCGGCGGGGCCTTCCGGGCGCATCGCGCGGAACCCGTGCTTGATCCCCAGCGCCGTGCCCAGGATGTTGACCTCGAGCATGCGGGCCGCCGCCGCGGCATCGAGGTCGATCAGCAGACTGGTGACCTCGACACCGGCATTGTTGACCAGGATGTCGAGGCCGCCGAGGGCGCCCACCGTGGTCTCGATCGCCGCCTCCCAGGCCGAGTCATCGGTGACGTCGAGTTCGACGAATTCCGCCTTCGTGCCATTCGATAAGAGCGACTCGACCGTTCTGCGGCCGGTATCGGCGTTGACATCACCGATGGCGACCGCGGCGCCGGCGGCTGCCAGAGCGCCGGCCATCCCCTCGCCCAAACCTTGCGCGCCACCGGTAACCAGGGCCTTTCGGCCGGTCAGGTCGTAACTCGTCATCTTCGCACCTCTCCTGAAGGGCAGACAGATCGAAAGACGCACCGCGCCTGGCGATGCGACACCGCCGGATCCGACTGTGTCGCACGCCACAGTAGAATGAAAACTTGACACTCGTCAAGAAAAAACTTGACACTTGTCAAGAATGATCCGGAATCGAAACGGATAGAATCTCCGTACACCGTCCAAGGGATCCGAACCGACAGGACTGCGCCAGTGACACCGGAGGCCGATACCAGGGCTCGAGTCGAGGAGCGCGCCCGCGACAAGTTCCAGGCGCGGCGCACCGAGCTGGCCCAGGCGACCCTGCACACTCTGGCCGAACTCGGCTACGCGCGCACCAGTCTTCGGGAAATCGCACAGAACTCGGAGTACTCGCACGGCGTCCTGCACTACTACTTCTCCGACAAGCTCGATCTCATCGCGCATGCGGTGCGCCAATACGAGGCCATGTGCGTGACCCGCTACGACGAGGTCGTCGCCCGCGCCGAGAGTGCCGAACAACTGCGAAGCGAATTCACCTGCGCGCTCTTCGAAACCCTGCGCGCCGACGCCTCGGTCCACCGGCTCTGGTACGACCTGCGCAATCAGAGCCTGTTCGACGATTCCTTCCGCACCGATGTACTCGAGATCGAGGCCCGGCGCGAGCAGATGATCTGGCGGGTGGTCTCCCGCTTCTGCGAACTCGGCGACGTCGATCCGGTGCTGTCCCCCGCCACCGCGTACGTCACTCTCGACGGCATCTTCCAGCGCGCGCTGCTGCACCAGATCGCGGGCAACGAGGACGAGATCGGCCATGCGCGTGAGCAATTGGACGCCATCTTCACGCTGCTGGCCAAGCCCGGCCGGTAGTGGTCAGTTCTCGCGCAACGACCAGAGGATCAGATCACCGTCATCGTCGGTCCATCCGGATCCGGCGCGCGTGAACCCGATTTTCTCCAGCACGCGCTGACTGGCGACATTGTCGGCCACGGTTTCCGCGGTGATCCGGGTGATCTCGGGATCGGCCAGCAGTTCGGTACACAGGGCACGGACGGCTTCGGTGGCATATCCGGCGCCCCACAGCGATTTGTTGACCCCGTAGCCGATTTCGGCGCCACCGTCCGGGTCGAGGCAGCCCTTGGTTCCCATCTGCCCGATCGCTTCCCGTCCGGCCCGGTCGACGATCACGTAACTGCGGTCGACGACACCGAATTCGGGCAGGGTGTGAATCAGGGTCGGGAACGAGGACAGGATGTCACCGGGCCATTCGGGACCGAAATGCACAGGCGCGATCTCACCGAGCAGATCGCATTCGAGCGTGAAGTCGTCGCCGGCGAGCCGGGCGGCAATCATCGGTTTGGACAGCGGTAACAGCAGTAATCTCGGCGTCGTCAACGTCTGCACGCCCGTCATCCTATGAACACTTGCCCGAAGGCGTTCGGTCGTACGGGTGTTACCGCCCATTCAGTTATCCGGCGGTGGCGGGTCAGGCCGGCTCCTTTCGCTGATCATCGGTGTCGGCGAGCGCGGAATCCGCGAGTGGGTGAGACCTTCGCGACATCGCGGCGTCGACCACGGTGAAGATCGCGGCCAGCGCAATCAAGATCGCCGAGACGGTCAGGGCCAGATTCAGTCCGTGATGCAGTGAGATCTTGGCACCGTCGATCAACTGGTGGACCTTGGACAGGTACTTGACGTAGGGGCCGATCGGGACTCCCTTGGGCAGGTGGCCCTGCTGGGCGGCCTCGATCGCGTTGGCCTGCAGTTCGGGGGGCAGGCCGGCGGCGTTCATCTTGGTCTTCAGTTCGGAATTGAGCAGTGAGTTGACCAGCGCGCCCAGGATGGCCACACCGGTGGCGGCGCCGACCTGACGCATGGTGTTGGTGACCGCGGCCGCCATCCCCGAATGGGCGGCCGGTACACCGGACAGGACCGCCGAGGTCAAGGGCACCACCGCGATACCGAATCCGAGCCCGGCGATGGCCATTACGGCCGACAGCGGCCGGTCCTGCACCGAATCGGCGAGCGAGAGACGGGTCAGCGCGATACCGGCCGAGGCCAGCACGCAGCCGGTGATCATCGGCACGAACGCCCCGCGCCGCGAGACCCATACGCCCGCGCCCAGTGAGCCGACGATGATCGCCACCGCCATCGGCGTGAAGACCGTGGCGGTATCCCAGGCCGTATAGTCGTGCACCACTTGCAGATACAGCGCCGTACAGAAGAAGATCGAGAACACGCCGAAGTAGACGCCGAACGCCACCACCAGGGCGCTGCGGACCGAGGGCAGGCGCAGATATCGGAAGTCGAGCACCGGCGCGCGGACCTTGAATTCCACAGCGGCGAATCCGATTCCGGCCACCGCGCCGAGCACGAATGCACCGATCACCAGAGGCTGAGCGTAGCCGCCGTGCTCACCAGCGGTGGCGCCGTAGATGATCGCGCCGAAGAATATGGCACCCAGCGCGATCCCGCCCCAATCGATGGGTTCGTCTCGCGGATCGGAACTCTCGGGGACCGATACCAGCGCGACCACCAGCGCCACCGCGCCGATCACCAAATTGAACCAGAAGATCGAACGCCAGCCGTAATGGTCGACCAGCACACCACCGAGCACCGGGCCCGCCGCCAGCGCCAATCCGGACGTGGCCGCCCAAACACCCACGGCCCGTGCGCGTTTGCGCGCATCGGGATAGATGTGCCGCAGCAGCGACAGGGTGCCCGGTTCGGACGCCGCCGCACCCAGACCCATGATCGCCCGGCCCAGGATCAACGCGGCCACGGTAGTGGTCGTGGCCGCGACCACCGACCCGGCGCAGAAGATCGCCAATCCGATGATCATGACCTTCTTGCGGCCCCATCGGTCCCCGAACGATCCGCCCGCCAGCATGAGCCCCGCGAAGACCAGCGTGTAGGCGTTGACCACCCACTGCAACAGCACCACATCGGTGCTCAGTTCATTGCGGATGTCACCGAGGGCGACACTGACCACCGTCGTGTCGAGGAAAGTCACGAACAGTACGGCGGTGAGCGCGGCCAGGGCGATCGACGGCCGCGCGGCCGCTCCGGGAGCGTGGGTCGAGGTCACCGGCTCAGGCTATCGGGGCCGAGACCGCCGCGCCCGTTGTTATCGCCATCGTGAGCACCGGATTCGTGGTGCGCGGGATTCGCAGCTCGTTCCCAGCCCGCACTGCACCGGATTCCAGGTGCGCGGACCAGAGTCGATGTCACCGATACCGGTGAGGAGGTTTGCGATGAGTTCAGTATCGGCTCCCGCGCCTGCGGACCCGCTCGGCCGGACCGCCCCGGTATCCGGGCCGCGCCGATCCGCCGAGCCGCGCAGATCCTCAGAGTCACGCCGATTCGGCCACAGGGCCACCGGATTCACGGCCGTCGGGGTCGCGGCGACCGGGTTGCCCTGGTTGCTGCCGCAGTTGCGTGCCGTCGACCGGCTGGTGTTCGAAGTTCTCGGATTCGGCCTGTTCTTCGTGTTCACGCAGCTGGCGCTGCTCACCGCGGGAGTGGCGCTGCTGGCGAACGGGTTCGTAGTCGTTCGCCGGGAGGGCATCGGGGTCGCCACCGTCGTCGCCCCGGCGGTGGGACTGGGATTGCTGGTGCTGTCGATGGCGATCCGCGATGTCGCCCGTCCGGCGGACGATGCGCCGGCCGCGCTATCGGCCTGTGCGGGCGTGATCGTCATCCTGGGCGGATTCCTGATGCTGCAGTTGCTGACCTTCCTCGGCTACACGCTGGCCTGCGCGCGCCGGCCGCGGCGGGCGGACAACGCCGCCATCGTCGTCCTCGGTTGCGGTCTGGACGGTGCCCGTGTCACCCCGCTGCTCGCTGCCCGCCTCGATCGCGCGATCGGTGCCTACCGACGCGATATCGCCGCCGGCGCCGACCCGTTGATCGTGACCTCCGGCGGGCAAGGCCCTGACGAGGCCGTCCCCGAGGCCGATGCGATGGCCGATTATCTTGTCGCCGCCGGGATTCCGGCGGAGTGCATCGTCCGCGAACGCGCCTCCCGCACCACCGAGGAGAACCTGCGCTATTCGGAAATCGCCCTGCGGGAGCACGGGCTGAATCCCGCAGACGCGCCGATCACCGTAGTAACCAGCGATTTCCACGTTCCGCGGGCCGCCCTGCTGTGCCGCCGCGTGCGGCTGGGCACCCGCGTGATCGGTGGTCGCACGGCGTCCTATTTCCTGCTCACCGCCTACCTGCGTGAGTTCGTCGCCTTCCTGAACCTGCACCGGCGGCCGAACCTCGTCATCGGTTCGATGCTGATCTCCTCCGCTCTGGTCGGATATCTGTCGATCACGCCGTAGCACATCGGCGAGGGTGCCGTAAGACACAAGCCGGGCGCCTGGCCCGATCGTGACCGCGGGTTCCCACATCGCGTGATCCGCCGTAGCCTGCCCGGTAGCCCGGCCTCATCGAGCACCCCGGCGGCCGGAGAGAGGTACCGCTGATGTCCTACCGTTCACCCTCGCCGCACCGCGCGCGGACCGGATTCCCCGCGCCCGCCACCACGCGTCGACGTGAGGTACGGCGATGACCGAACTGCAGGACCGGCCCGCCACCTCCGCCGATCACGCCGATGCGGCCGCACGCGCGCATCGCGAGCGACTCGAGTCGGCATCCAGTATGACCGAGATGGTCCGCTACGCCTGTGCCCAGCTGGGTAAACCCACCACCGCGCAGGTCCGGGAATGGTTGGCCGCACACGGACAGACCGTCGGCAAGTCGACGCTGTACAAGACGGTGAGGGCCTACCGCGACGAGCGCGGACTGGCCGATACCGCGGATCTTCCCAGGCTCACCGCCGAGGCATTCACCGAACTGACACCCGAGCCCGCCCCGCGGTCTGCGCCGCGTTCGACGGCGCGGTCGAAATCCCCTGTCTCGCAAGCGGCGAGGCCCACCGCGCCGCAGCGGCGGATCCGCCTCGAACCACCGGAAGCTGTGCAGGTTCCGGTGTCGAGCCCGCTGCGGATCCCGGCCCCCGAACCCGACACCACCGATCACGGGCCCGACGTCGAACCGGTACGCACCTCGACTGCGGCCGACACGAACGGCCCGGCACCGGCCCGCATCGATGACCGGGCACCGGCCCACACCAACGGCCCGGCACCGGCCCACACCAATGACCCTGCGCCGGCTCGCGTCGATACCTCGACTCGGCGACCCCCATCCCCCGCGCCGGATCCCGAGTCCGCATCGCGTGCCACCGAGCACAAGCCCCTGAGCCCGTGGCCGGTCCTGGTGCTGGCGCTGCCCGCGTTCGTGGCGATCTGGTCCGGCTGGGTACGGCTCGGGGAGATGACCGGATTCGGTGTGGTCCACCCGCTGCCCGGCATCGCCGACGGATTCCGCCTCGACACCGCGATCACCCTGCCGATCGGTGTCGAAACCTACGCCTCCTACGCCCTCTACGTGTGGCTGTCCGGCCGCGTCCGCACCGAGCACACCCGCCGCTTCGCCATGTGGTCGGCCTTCGGCAGCCTGGCCCTGGGCGCCGGCGGCCAGATCGCGTACCACCTGATGGAATCCGAGCACATCACCATGGCCCCGTGGTGGATCACCACCGGCGTCGCCTGCCTGCCCGTGGTGGTTCTGGGCATGGGCGCGGCGTTGGCGCACATGATCGTTCGCGACCACCACGGTGAGCGATAGCCGTCCCGGCTGACGCCCCGACATCTCGGGTTCGAGCCGACCGCTACTCGGGTTCACCCAGCCGCGCAATCGCCTTCTCGGTGTACACGCGGTATCCGAAATGGGGCTTGTAACCGTGGATTTCGGGTGTGTCGAGGTTATGGATGAAATCCAGGACCGGGCGGGTGAAGACCTGGCCGGGGACCAGTACCGGGAATCCGGGTGGATACGGGGTGACGAAGGTCGCCGAGACCACCTCGCCGCCATTGTCGAGGCGCTCGTAAACCTGTTCGCCGGTGAGGTATTCGCAGTTGGTGTCGTCGTAGGACAGGTAGAACGCCCGGCGCACATCGCCTTCCGGGGTGCGCTCGGCCGCGCTCTGGTCGGTGAACGCGGGATGGAAACCGCCGAAGTCGGGCAGGATCAGCGAACGTTCGGTGAGCCGGTACACCGCCTTCTCGAAGTGCTCGCGCTCGCCGAGACTCATTTCCGACACCGTCTGATCGAGCTCGGTGGCGATCCGCACCAGCACCTCCACCAGGAAGGCCACCGAACTGCGGGTGGTGCCGATATTGGTCATGAACAGCACACTGTTGCGCGAGGTCTTGTTGATCTGGATGCCGTAGCGATCCATCAACTGTTCGCGCTTGAAGGTGTCTCCGTCGTAGCCGGTGCGGCCGATCGACAGGGTGATGCGGGAGGGGTCGAGCACGAATTCGTCCTGCTCCCAGGCCGCCATCATATTCCGCAGGCCGGTACGCAACGGCTGCGCGATCGCCGAGGGGCGATACCGTTCCGGAATCAGATCCGAGGTCTTCAGGCAGCTCATATATTTGCTCAGCAGTGGGTGATTGTCGATCGCGTCGCGCAACTGCATCGCGTTCTCGATCTGACGCTGCACCAATTCCACACCTTCGAGCGCGACCTGCCGGCGACCGAGGTCCAGTGACGCGAGGATCTGGTAATTCGGGGATGTGGACGTATGCGCCATATAGGCCTCGTGGAACGATTCGGCCGACTTCTGCTCGAAATCCTGGTCGTGGACGTGGATCATCGAACCTTGCCGCAGCGAGGTCAGCGTCTTGTGCGTGGATTGCGCGGCGTAGACGCGGACCCGGGCCCGGGCCGGATCGGGCAGCAGCCGCCGGTTCAGCAGATCCTCATCCGAGGGCGATTCCTCGGTGTGGGCGGCCAGATACTCCTCGTATCGCTGCCGGTATTCGGCGGACTGCAGCCGCTCGCGCAATGCGCGCGCGGAATTCATCGCGGTACGGGTGCGATAGACCGGATGGAATCCGGCGAACGCGAACCATGCCTCGTCCCAGAGGAATACCAGGTCGGGTTTGATGGCGAGGCATTCCTCCATGACCCGCTGCACGTCGTACACGATGCCGTCGAATGTGCAGTTGGTCAGCGACATCATCTTGACGCGGTCGAGCTTTCCGGCGCGCCGCAGCGCGAGCAGTTTGGATTTGATCTCCCGCAACGGCACCGCACCGTACATGGAGTGTTCGCTGAGCGGATATGCCTCGAGGTAGATGACGTGGGCACCGGCCAGCATCATCCCGTAGTGGTGGGATTGATGGCAGTTGCGATCCAGCAGCACGATATCGCCGGGCGCGACCAGAGCCTGGGTGACGATCTTATTGGCGGTGGAGGTGCCGTTGGTGACGAAATACGTGTGCCGCGAGCCGTAGGTCTGCGCGGCCAGCCGCTGTGCCTCGCGCAGAGGCCCGGTCGGTTCCAGCAGCGAATCCAGGCCGCCGCAGGTCGCCGATGTCTCGGCCATGAACACGTCGAGGCCGTAGAAGCCGACCATATCCTTGATCCAGTGCGAATTGACGATCGATTTGCCCTGCGAGATCGGCAGGGCGTGGAAGACGCCGGTGGGCTGGTGGCTGTAGTGCCGCAGGGCGCTGAAGAACGGGGTCGCGTACCGTGCGGCGACTCCCTGCAGAATCGACAGGTGCAATTCCAGCATTCCCTCACGAGCGTGGAAGACGCGCCGGAAAGCCTGTCCCATCCGGCCGGCGATCCCCTCCACCTCCACATCGGTCATGAAGTACAGGTCCAGTTCGGGCCGCAATTCGCGGATCGAGCGAGCCAGAATCTCGGCGCGCTCCTCCGGTGTCTGATGCTCGCCCATCTCGTCGGAGGCCTCGTCGTCGACGAATTCCGATAGCGCGGACAAATCACGCACCGAGCGGTGCGAGAAGCGCCGCCGCACGATGACCGCCTGCAAATTCACATTCAACCGGGCGGCGATCAGCGCCTCGTCACCACTGCCGACGACCACCAATTCGTAGACGAATTCGTCGTCGGGCCGCCGCCATTTGCGGACCTCGGTGCGCAGGGCACGCTCCTGGTCCTCACTCATCTTCTCCACGACCAGCACTTCGAAATACGGCCGGTCGCGCTGTGCGGCCGGCAGCGTTTCCAACTGGCGCGGATCGGCCGGGAACATGTCCAGATCGTCGGCACCGGCGTTGTCGACATCGCCGCTACGGTAGGACTCGGTGGTCAGGGCGCGATTGATCCGGGCGACGGCCTGCGCGAACTTGTCATATCGACCGGCGTTGAAAAGCCTTTGCACACGGGCGAATTGCGGCGATCCGGGAAATGCCCAATACGGTTCCAGGGTGCTGAGTTCGGCCAGCAGATCCCGGCAGAAATCGGCCCATTTCTCCTTCGCGTCACCGGTGGTGGTCGGGCGGGTCAGCCGGTCGGAGGCCTCCTCCAATCGACACCAGGAATCACCGCGGACCTGCCACAGACTGTTGTATGCGCGCAAATGTTCGGTCATCGCGGACCACTCCCCTACGGGTCGACACCACCGGCGCGGTCAATCCTGGCAAAACCGAGCGCCCCGTCGGTGACCGCGATCTGAACAGAATACGTCCGTCAGGTGACGTAGGTCACAGTTGATCACCAAAGCTTATGAACGACTCCTCGTGCGAACGAACATCAGCATGTATCAACTATTGATAATCTGTTGCAGCGTGTTTAACGTGGCCCGGGTCCGACGCGAGGAACGCAGAGGCAAGAGGAACGCAGAGGCGAGGGGACCATGTTGCGAGCCAACCCATTCCACAGTGCCGTCGAGGCGGTGAGCGCCGCCCTGATCGGCGGGCAGAATCCGGCCGCGCTGGCGCGCGCTGCCGGGATCACCACCGCCGAGCGGTACCTGGTCCTGGCGCTGTCGATCGCACCGGAACCGGTCACCGTCACACCGGCATCGGAGGGATACCGCACCACGAGAATGCGGCGCACCTTCGAAGAGGCCTGCGGCCCAGGAACTTTGGCACTGTTCGGAGCGCGCGGGGGCACGGTGCTGATCCCCGCGGACGAGCGAGCGGACACGGCGCCACCCGAACTGATGAGCCGGCTGCAGTGCGCCGCCAGGAGTCCGTTGTCGGTCGTGGCGGTGCCCGGCGAGATCGATCGCATCCCGCAGACCACTCACCTGGCCCACGAACTGCTGGATCTGGTGCTGCGCCTGCGATACCCGCCCACGCTGTACCGATTCGAGGATCTGACCCTGGAATACCAGTTGACCCGGCCGGGTCCGGCCACCGAGCATCTCGCCGGAATTCTCGAACCGATCGTGCGGTATCCGGATCTACTGCACACACTGCGCAAACATATCGAGAACAATTTCCACCGGCAGCGGACCGCGCGAGCATTGAATATTCACAGCAATACCGTGGACTACCGATTGCGGCGAATACGAGAACTCACCGGATTCGATCCGTGCCGGCTCACCGATCTGTGGCATCTGCAATCGGCGCTGGTACCGACGCCGGCCGCCGGGCACACCTACGATTGCCGAGACCGTAGTCCGCAGAAATAGGATGTGTCGATGATCGGAATTCCGGTAGCGATACCGCACCGGCGACGCCGGAAGAATCCGGATGCCACGATGCCGCCACTCGAACATTTGCGGGAACTGCGCACCCGGCTGCTCATTTCGATCGCCGCGGTGGCGGTGACCACGGCGTTCGGATTCCTCTGGTACGGGCATCCGGTCTTCGGGCTCGACAGCCTGGGCGACATCTTGCGCGGGCCCTACTGTTCGCTACCGCCCGGTGCCCGCGCCGATCTGGCCCACGACGGATCCTGCCGGCTGCTGGCGACCGCTCCCTTCGAACAGATCCTGTTGCGGCTGAAGGTCGCCGTCACCGCGGGGTGTGTACTGGCTTGCCCGATCTGGCTGCATCAACTGTGGTCTTTCATCACCCCGGGCCTGCACTCCGATGAGCGCCGGTACGCGATCGGCTTCGTGATCATCGGGGCCGTATTGCTCGCGGCCGGGGCGGCGCTGTCGTATTGGGTTGTCGCGCACGGACTCCGGCTTCTGCTGACGATCGGCGACAATGTGCAGATCAGTGCGCTCAGCGGCAGCCGGTACTTCGGGTTCGTGATCCAACTGCTGATCATCTTCGGGGTGAGTTTTCAGACTCCGCTGCTGATCGTGGGGCTCAATCTGCTCGGCGTGGTGAGCTACGACAAGTTGCGTGGTCTGCGGCGCGGGATCGTGTTCGGGCTCTTCGTTTTCGCGGCCGTCGTGACACCGCAGGATCCGATCTCCATGCTGGCGTTGGCCGCGGCGCTGTCGCTGTTGTTCGAGGCCGCGGTGCAACTCGCGCGGCTGCACGATCGGCGTGCCGATCGGCACGGTCGGCACGCCGGTACTGTTGGAAATCAGGCCCGTTGACAGGTCATACAGAGCAGTCGAGGAGTTTTCGATGCCAGTACCGTCCATCCTGCGCGAGCGACTCCGGTTACCGGTGATCGCCTCACCCATGTTCATCGTCTCGAATCCGGATCTGGTCATCGCCCAATCCACCGCGGGAGTGGTGGGCTCGTTCCCCACGCTCAATGCCCGCCCGCAATCGCAATTGCGGGTCTGGCTCGAGCAGATCACCGAGGCGCTGGCCAAGTACGACGCCGAGAATCCCGATGCCCCGAGTGCTCCGTACGCGGTCAATCTCATCGTGCACCGGACCAACGATCGCCTGCTCGAGGATCTGGCGGTGGTCGAGGAATTCCAGGTACCGATCGTGATCACCTCGTTGGGCGCGCGCACCGACGTCAACGACCGCATCCACGCCTACGGCGGTGTGGTGCTGCACGATGTGATCAATAACGTGTACGCCCGCAAGGCGATCGACAAGGGCGCCGACGGACTGATCGCGGTGGCCGCGGGCGCGGGTGGGCACGCCGGAACCCAATCACCGTTCGCACTGGTCCAGGAGATCCGGGACTGGTTCGACGGACCGCTGGCGCTGTCCGGATCGATCGCCACCGGCGACGCGGTCCTGGCCGCCCGCGCCGCGGGCGCCGACTTCGGCTATGTCGGTTCGCTGTTCATCGCGACCGAGGAGGCCAACGCCGTCCCCGGATACAAGCAGATGCTGGTGGACTCCTCGGCCGGCGATATCGTCTACTCCAATCAGTTCACCGGGGTCTGGGGCAACTATCTGCGCGGGAGTATCGAAGCCGCCGGGCTGGATCCGGATAACCTTCCGCAATCCTCGCCCGATGCAATGGATTTCGCCTCCGGGGGTCTCGGCGATACCAAGGCCTGGCGCGATATCTGGGGCGCGGGGCAGGGGGTGGGCCGGATCAGCGATATCGCACCGGCCCGGGCTGTCGTCGACCGGCTCGACGCCGAATACCGTGCGGCTCTGGGCCGCATTGCCGCCGGCTGACGACCCGCGGGCCTGCCCTCGAGGGGCAGGCCGGCGTCTACTCGGTCAGGATCGGCCCACCACATCACCGTCCGGCGGGCTGAGAATCGCGCGGAATTCAGGGGAAGCCGGCGGTCGGGACCGATAGTCCCGCCCGCGCAGGCGGCGGGTGCGTAAGCGGTAGCCGAGCATGGATCCGGGCCAGTTGTTCGTATTGGCCGGGCCCGCAGTAGTTTTCGCGATGTACCAGCTGTTGCAGCCGCCGGTGTTCCAGACCGTGGTGGCCAATCTGTTCTGGATCGCATCGTCGAATCGCACCATCGCCTCCGGCCGCACCTCGAGGTACCCGGTGCGGCGGATCCACTGCGCCGCATGCACGATGTAGCCCATCTGACTTTCCAGCATGTGCACGATCGAACCCGAGCCAACATTGGTGTTGGGGCCGTACATGAGGAAGAGATTCGGGAAGCCGGGCACGGTGAGTCCGAGATAGGCGTACGGACGCTCGCTCCACACCGTGTTCAGGTCCAGCCCGGACGGACCGTTGATACGGATCGGCGCGACGAAATCGTGCGAGCGGAATCCGGTGGCCAGGATGATGGTCTCGGCGGCGTGCGCCTTACCGTCGGCGGTGATCAGCGCCCCGGACTCGATCCGTTCGATCGCCTCGGTGACGACCGCGGTATCGGCGCGGTTGAGGGTGTCGTAATAATCGTTCGAGGTCAGGATCCGATTGCAGCCGACCTCGTAGGACGGGGTCAGTCTCTTGCGAACGCGAATGTCGGCGATGCGGCGCAGATTCCATCGGCACCAGACGCGGATCGGCCAGGACAGCATCATGCGGCCCAGCGGGGAGACCAGCATCGGGTTGAGAATCGCCTCGAACCACACGAACACCACCAGCCGGGACAACTTCTGCAGCAGCGGCATCCACCGATTGGCGACCTTTCGCAATCGCGGATATTGATAGTCGGGTTTGGGACTGATCCAGTGGGCTTGGCGCTGGAAGACGGTCACCGAGCGGGCCCGCTCGGCAATCCGCGGGACGAACTGGATCGCGCTGGCGCCGTTGCCGATCACCGCCACCCGCTGTCCGGTCAGATCGAGGCTGTGTTCCCAGCGGGCGGAATGGAATATGTTGCCGGCGAAGCTGTTCAGGCCGGGGATATCCGGGATGGCGGGGCGGCTCAGCTGTCCGCACGCACACACCAGGATGTCAGCGGCCATCGAATCGGCACCCTCGATCGTGAGCACCCATCGCGCGGACGCGGCATCGAATCGGGCGGCGGTCACCTCGGCACCGGTACGCACATGCCGCACGATGTCGTATTTCCGCGCGCAATGGCGCAGATACCGCAGGATCTCGGGCTGTTCGGCGAAACGCCGCGACCAGTCCGGGTTCGGTTCGAACGAGTACGAGTACAGATGGGACGGGGCATCACAGGCGGCGCCCGGATATGTATTATCACGCCAGACACCCCCGATATCGTGCGCTTTCTCCAGGATCGTCAGATTCGTGAACCCGGATCTCCGCAATCGGATCGCGAGCCCGATACCACTGAACCCGCTGCCCACGATCACGATCGACGGCTGCTTACCACTGCGCACAGTCACTCCCTGCTACCTAGCCGGATGTCCTGCCGGGAACGTAACGCAGAACGATAGTGGCAACAATAAACTAATTATCGTTGCACAACTATTTCTCGTCAAAGTGGTGTAAAATGATAAACGAATTGACCTGGTGCAACACAATACATATCTTCACTTCATGGAGTACCTTGATTCCCGCGAGCCCGCGACGGTGCGGCCCGCCGTTCCGCGCCGCCATCCCGAATCCCCCCGCCCGGTGCCCGGATTGCGGCCGGTAGCCCTCGCGCTGGGCCTGCGCCGACCCGATCAGCGCCAGTGGCGGGAATTGGGTGAACTGCTGTGGGTCGGCGACGAGCCGATGGACCGGCTGGTCGACTGGATGATCATCGAGGGCGCCGATCACACCCGCCCGCTGTTCGATCACGCCCTGCGCGCGGGTATCGACCGGGTCCCCGACGCTCCGGAACCGTTGCGCGCCTTCTTCACCGATATCGAGACTCCGCCACCATGGCTGGACATGGCACGAGTTCACCAGGGCGAGCGTGTTTTCCGCTCCGGCGGCGCCGACGGCATCTATATCGCGCGCGATGTGTCGTTCCTGGGCGGCTATCTGGCCTCCGGCTTCAACAAGACCCTGTTGCGCACCGGCGCGCTGGAGAAGGGGCCGGGTAAGCGATTCGCCGAAACCCTGCAGTGGGCGCTGGACGTCACCTCCGAGAACGGCATGGCGCCGCTCGGCGTCGGCTACCGGTCGACCGTGCGGGTGCGGCTCATCCACTCCTTCGTGCGCCGGCACGTCGCGTCCCTGCCCGATTGGCAGGCCGACGAATGGGGCCTGCCGATCAATCAGACCGATATGGCGGCGACACTGGTAGGCGCGCTGATCGCTCCATTCGTGGGCTCGATGGCGATGGGGATCATACCGACGCCGCGCGAACTCGATCAGGCCGCACATCTGACCCGGTATGTCGGCCGGCTGATCGGGGTGCAGGATCGACTGCTGCCCACCAGTTTCCGGGATGCGGTGCGAATCCTTTACCACTGCCTGACGGCGATCACCAATCCCGATGAGACCACGCCGCAGCTGGCGATCCCCATGGCCGACGACCCGCTGCGCTGGCACTACCGCGATTTCGGCACCCTGCGCGGCCGGATCGCCCGCGCCCAGCATCTCTCGGTGGCGAGCACCTTCCTCGGCCCTGCGGCCATGGGACAACTCGGCCTGCCGCGCTATATGCCGCCGTGGTATCCGCTGCTGCGCATCCCGGTCAATCTCGCCCGTTGCCTGGCCGCCCGCACCCTGCCCGGCGGTATGCGACGGGCCGAAATCCGCGGCCGAAGCGAACAGGAGGATTTTCTGCGCCTGCTGGTCGGCTCCGAGGACGTGATCATCGGCGGCTCCACCCGGATCGACTGAGCCGGGCCGATATTCGCTGCCTGCCCGATCCCCCGGTGTTCGCCGACACGGGCGAATACCGGAGGATGCGCGGCGGTCATCCCGCGTCCGGGCGGGTCTGCCCGAACGACCGAATGATCAGGCCCGCCTGCAGATACCAGATGCCCGGTGGCCGGGAGGCGTCGTATCCGGTCAGCTCCTGGATGCGGCGCAGCCGATAATCGATGGTGTTGCGATGCACCCGCATCACCGCCGCGGTGTGCTGGCGGCTCAAATTGGACTCGATATGTACTGCCAGCGTGCGCAGCAGACGCGGATGGTCCTCGAGCGGTTCCAGTACCGTCTTGAGCCGTTCGAGCCCCGGTCCCGGGCGGGTGAGCTGATACTCCACCGCCAGATCGGTGAACCGGTGCACACCCGGCGCGTACCCCAGCCGCTGGATCACATCGAGCAGTTCGTGGGTGCGGTCGGCGGCATTGGGGATATCGGGTTCGGCGGCCATGATCAGCGTCGCGGTCACCGGCGCCTCGGCAACAGTGGACAATGCCGCGATCAGACCGTCGAATTCCGGCGCCGGATCGTGGTCGACCGGCACGATGATCGTGCCGCCGTGTTCGGTGAGGGTCGCGGTGGTTCCCCTCGCACATCGGCGGTCGAGTTCGCGATGCAGCAGCGCCACCCGCTCCTGTCCGCAAGCCCTGGACTCCTCGCAGATGTCATCTCGGCGCGGTGAAAGTGCCACGGCCAGAACCGCATACGGGGTCGCGCGCTGCGCCTGCTGCGCGGCGCGGCTGGCCGCGAGCCGCGACACCAGCGACCTGACCGGCATCTGATCCGCGATATCCTCGTTGTGCGCCTGCACAACCGCTGTCGATGCCGCCGCGGCCAGGTCTCTGCGCAGCCACTCGACATTCCAGCCCCGCAGGCTGCCGGCATCGCCGGCGCACCGCTCGACAGCACGATTCACCGCGGCGGTCGCGGTCTCCAGCGACAACCCAGCGCGCGCCGACTGGGCCGCCAGCACCAGCAGTTTCCGGCATTGATCGGGCAGAATGCGCCCGTCGAATACCCGTGTGACCAGCATCCCGGCGATCATCTCGAAACCGGCCCGCTTGATCGCCGATTCCGCCGCGACGGTCGGCGGCGCAGCGATGGCGATCGTCGTTCCGCCGGCGTAGCGGCTGCCATCGACAGTGGTGGCGCGCATATTCGAACTCCATTTCCGCTCAATCGGATTCGGCTCGTGATCGGCCCAGAACGGGATTCGGCACACCGGTGCGGTGGCGGTGGGGAAGTGACCTTTCGGTGGGGCCGTTGGTGCATCGGCTTCCCCTGGGTCGAAACCCGGCATCCGAGCTCCGGGTCGCGACCAACGGTACCGGCAATGTAACGATGAATCAATATTTGATTCACTGTTGACATGTCAGATCACACCGTGCGTCGGTAATTGCGCTGTTTGCGCATTTTGTAGCGGGATACGTATTGTCGACGCATGGCGACACGGGACCGGTTGACCGAGGCGATTCTGGATGCGGCACTGGTGCGAATCCTGCAGGTCGGCATCCGGCGCGCGAGCCTCGATGACATCGCCCGCCGTGCCGGGGTCAACCGGGTCACCATCTATCGCCGCTTCCGGGCCAAGGAGAACCTGGTCGACACGGTGTTGCAGCGCGAAATCAGGCGGGTACTGGCCGAACTCGGCACCATCATGGAAACGACGCCCGGACTGGACGCACAGATCGAAGAGGCGTCGCTGTTCATCATCACCCAGACCCGTACCCACGCCCTGGTGACCGAACTGCTGCGGGTGGTGCCCGAGGAAGCGATCGAGTTCTACACCGTGCGCGGAGAAGAACTCGTCGGGCTCGGCATCAGATATATCGAGGGAATTCTGCGCCGCTCTCAGAAGTACGGGGCGATCGATTCCTACGATCCGCGACCGGTCGCCGAACTGCTGGCCCGCTTCGCCCACTCACTGTTGCTGACCCCGCGCGGCGGTGTGGATTTCGCCGACGAGGACGCCGCCCGCGCGTTCGTACGCGTGGCCGTAGTGCCAATCGTCAAGTACGGCACCGGCGCCCGCACACCAATGTAGCCCCGCCACAGCTGTCACATATCCAGACAAGCGCCGAATCCGCTCCGCACCGGCCCCGGGTGCCGACGATGGACCTACCCGATGTCGCCCGCTGATCGTGGAGGAGGCGCACATGCATCTGGTCATCGCGGATCGGATCGAATCGACCCGGAATCCGATCGGACTGCGCTATCGAGCATCCGACCGTTATGTCGTGACGGCACAGCGTATTCGAGCCTATGCCGCCGCCGTGCACAACCATCACCCCACGCATTTCAGCGCCGCCGCCGCGGCGGAGTGGGGTTTCGGGGCCGTGGTCGCGCCGCCCACCTTCGCGACACTGCCGTGGCTTCGGGCCGCCGAGGAGGTGCTGGCCATCCTGCGATCGGGGTTCGGGAGTTGCCGAATCCTACACGCCGAGCAGACGATTCGAATCGGCCGCGCACTGCTGGCCGGTGATGTGGTGACCACCGACCTGTTCTTCGACACCGTCGAGCGCTATCCGGACTTCTGCTCGATCACCATCACCGCGCTGCTGCGCGATCGCGACGGCGCACCGCTGCAAACCGGCACCGCGACCCTGCTGACCGACAGCCCCTCCGGCTGGCCGCCGCAGGCCGCGGTCGAGACATTGGCACGCCACCCGCGAGTAGTCGCCGATCATTTCGACATCGGCCCCCTGGCCGAATCCGCGCGCGTTCCCCGACCACCTATCGACCTGTCCGATCATGAACCCGGCACCGAACTGCGGCGCCGGGCGGTCGTGCTGCGCCCTCGGGATTTGCGCGACTACACCGCCCTGGCCGGCTCGTTCCCGGATTCGCAGCGTGTGCCCGCCGGAATCTGCACGGCGTCGGGATTATTCCGCCTGGCCATGACCTGCGGTGCGGTCACCACCTGGCTCGACGACCCGGCAGTGGTGCGGGCGCTGCGGGCCGAGTTCAGCCATCCCGAGGTCGGCGAGACCACCACCTCGCAGATCGTTGAGTTCCGCGGCCGGGTCGCCGGCGCGGGAGCCGACAGCACCACGATCGACCTCGACACCCGCTGCCACGGCCGGCGCCTGTTCGCCCGTGCCGAGGCCACCGTCAGGACGCCGCACGCCGCGCCGGACGGATATTGAAAATCGCCATCGCCCCAGTATATTTCGTTGGGTTTCAGGTCGCCTCGGGATCCATCGGAGTCATCCGAGGCGTTGCGGGAGCGGATCCGTCTGCGGCTCCCGTCCACTCCCCCGGCCGCACCACACCGCAGTTCGCCGGATCGGGGACCTCACCGGCCGGGAACCAGTCCCGCGCGACGACCACGCCACAGTTGGCCGGATCCGGTACTTCCCCACCCCGGACCAACCTGCGCACCTCGGTGAATTCGCCGGTCACGATCTCGCCGGTCAGTATCGAATCATCGCCGTCGAACAAGTATTTGGTGGCCGCCGCACGCGGGGTCATGGTCCGCAGTTGCCGGATATGGTCCAGCGGTTCACGGAACTGATCCAGTTCGGACCCGAATTCCGTGCGCAGTTCGTCCGCGGCGCCGTTGATGTAGTCACGACAACGCCGGGCCGCGCCCATAACCCACTGCACGGCCCCGGGAAGTCGCTCCGGACCGAGAATTACCAGTGCCGCGACGAGAATTATGAAGAGCTCCGGCCAGCCTATTCCTCCGAACATGAGCAGAGCGTATCCGCGTGCACCCCAATGAATGCGCCGCACGGCTCGAATTGTGCCGCTGCACAGGATCAAGTCGACTTCTATCGGAATTGCACAATTGCGCCACCCAGTTAACTGTCAACGGACATTTGTGCATTGTCACGACCGCCCTTGCCATCTGTTATGCGGTCGATATTCTGACTGCGCAATGAAGATCAGCCGCGCAGAGAGTTGATTGGATTATGAAAACCACTGGAAAGATTTGTGCCGCTGTCGCACTCCTGGGTGGAGTAGCGCTGGGTGCCGGTCCGGCCGGCGCCATCGCGCTCACCCCTGCTGCACCGGTCGACAGCGGTCAGGCCCCCGCCGGCGCCGCCCCGCAGCTCGGCGGGGCCGGATCATCGCTGACCAACACGGGTTCGGCCCTGCTCGATACCGCCACCGGGTCGGCCTGTTCGGCCACCGGATCGGCGGTGAACATGGCCGGCTCCTCCGCCGCCTCCATCCCGGGTTGCTCGTAACCGGCACGACACCGGGCGCCGGATCGTTCGTTTTCAGCGATCCGGCGCCCGCGTAATGTCCCCACACGATAGGTATTGACAAGAATGATTCCAGCCACCAAGACCTGCGCCGCAATGGCCCTACTCGGTGCGGTATCTCTCGGCGCCGCACCGGCCGGTGCCGCGACCGCTCCGGCGGCACCCCCGATTCCACGGACGGCGGCCATCGACGGATCGGCCGATCTCATCCCCACCCCCGGATCGGCGGCCACATTCCCGGCACTTCTGCAATTCGCCGGAGATGCCGTGTTGTGCGCACTCACCAGTCCTTCCGGACTCAAAATCTGCCCGACCTGATCGGAAAAATCTGGTGCCCGCCTGCTTC
>JAFMQT010000413.1 GCA_017354515.1 Nocardia sp.
GGGCGCCCGATCGGCGCCAAAGGCGGCGAGCAGGTGCCGATCGCCGCACATCCGGATGTACGGCGAATGCTGCTGGCGCAGAAGTCCTATGCCGAGGGCGCACTCGGATTGCAGCTGTACTGCTCGACTCTCATCGATCGCCAGCGCAGCGCCGTCGACGCGGCCGAGGCCGAGCACGCGACCCGGCTGCTGCGGGTACTGACCCCGATCGCCAAGAGCTGGCCCAGCCAGTGGGGGCCGGCCGCCAACGATCTCGCCATCCAGGTGCACGGCGGTGCCGGATACACCCGCGACTACGACGTGGAACAGCATTACCGCGACAACCGGCTCAATCCGATTCACGAAGGCACCCACGGTATTCAGGGCATGGATCTGCTCGGCCGTGCGGTGGTCGCCGACGGCGGCGCGGCGTTGACGCTGCTGCTGGACACCATCGGTGAGGCCGTGGACCGGGCCCGCGCCACCGGCGATGCCGAACTCGGCGATTTCGCCGACGCGCTGGCCGCGGCGACCGGGCGGATCGCGACCACCACGGCGACGGTCTGGCGGGACGGGAATCCCGAGACCGCATTGGCGAACGCGTCCGCCTATCTGGAGGCGTGCGGACATGTGGTGGTGGCCTGGATCTGGCTCGAGCAGGCGGTCGCGGCGCGCAACGGCACCGAGGACTTCCATCGCGGTAAACGGGTGGCCGCCCGCTACTTCTTCCACTGGGAACTACCGCGCACGACCCCGCTGTTCGACCTGCTGGACTCGCTGGACCGCACCACCCTGGATCTGGACGACGCCTGGCTGTGAACCGAGCCTACTAGGCTGTGCCGATTCAGCCCAGTGGACCGGCTTACGTGGTTACGCACGCTGCCGCCTCCAGCCGCTCCACTAGGCTGGCCGGGTGGATATGCGGTGGTCACAGCTGGTCGAGCGGTACCGGGTCGAGGAGGACGAGGCGATCCTCGCGCTCAATAAGCCGGTTGGGATCTCGGTCACCGGCGAGCGGCACGACACCGATCTGGTCGAGTTGGCCGAGGCCGAGGGCGTCAAGCTGTATCCGGTACACCGCATCGACAAGGTGACCTCCGGACTGGTGCTGTTCGCCAAAGACCTTGCCGCACATGGCGGCCTGACCCGGCAGTTCAACAAGCGCACTGTCGATAAGCGGTATCTGCTGATCACTGCCGCCACCGATGTGCCGGATACCGGGGTGATCGAGCTGCCGCTGAGTGTCGGGCGCAAGAATCGCGTGCGGATCGCCGCACCGCGCGAGGCCATCCGCCGCGACGGTGATCGGTGGGAGGTCGACGAGGCCGATCTGATCGGTGACAAGCGCTATCCCTCTCGCACGGAATTCCGCACCGTCGCGCGTACCGACCACCACACCGCGGTGCTGGTTCGCCCGATCACCGGTCGCCGCCATCAGATTCGCGTGCATATGGCCTGGATCGGCTATCCGATCGCCGGGGACCCGCTGTTCGACCGGTCAGGCGGGTACGACCGCACCCACCTGCATTCGTTCACGCTGCGGATGCGGGCGCAGTGGCGCGGCTCCGATCTGGACCTGGTCGCCGACCCGGGCGCGGACTTCTTCACCGCCGGGGCGCGATCCCTGGTCGACGATCCGGCCACCCTTCTGGAGAGAATTCGGCCGATCCAGACATAACAGCCCCCTTTCGGTGCCTACAGTGAAGGCAACCGTTCACGTTCCGGGAGTACGCGCATGTCTGTGACCACGTTTCCGTCGGTAATTGTCATCGGGTCCGGATTCGGCGGGCTCGGGGCCGCTATCGAGTTGCGGCAGAACGGTTTCCACGATGTCACCATTCTCGAGCGGGCCGGTGAGCTGGGCGGGGTGTGGCGGGAGAACACTTATCCCGGCGCCGCCTGCGATGTGCCCTCGAGTCTGTATTCGTATTCGTACGCGCCGAAAACGGATTGGCCGGACCGCTATTCCGGACAGTCGGCTATCCTGGGGTATCTGAAGTCCATCGCCCGCGATTACGGCCTCACCGAGCACATTCGCTTCGACTGTGAGGTCACCGAGGCCCGGTTCGACGAGCCTACCGGACGCTGGACGGTCCACACCACCGCCGGTGACACACTCACCGCGGATGTCCTGATCAGCGCGGTCGGTCAGCTGTCCCGTCCGCAACTACCGGACATTCCCGGAATCGACAGCTTCTCCGGGCCCTCGTTCCATTCCGCCGAATGGGATCACACGGTGGATCTGACCGGTAAACGGGTCGCGGTGATCGGAACCGGCGCCAGCGCAATCCAATTCGTTCCCGCCATCGCACCGGACGTGGAACATCTGACGCTGTTCCAGCGGTCGGCGGCGTGGGTGGCCAAACGCAAGGACCGCACCTACCGCCCGGTGCATCACACGCTGTTCGCAACGGTGCCCGGTCTTCGGCTGCTGCAGCGGCTCTACGTGTGGTGCATGCTGGAATTCTTCTCCCTCGGGCTGGTCACCGCGCCGGTGATCCGGCGCTTCATTCGGTTTCAGGGGCTGCGCACCATGCGTAGGACCATCTCCGATCCCGATATGCGCGCGAAGTTGACCCCCGACTACGAACCGCTGTGCAAGCGGGTGCTGTTCTCCAACGAGTACTATCCGGCGCTGGCCAGACCCAATGTGGAGGTGGTCACCGACACCATCACCCGGGTGCTCCCGGAGGGGGTCCGCACGGCGGACGGTACCGTCCACCCGGCCGACGTGATCGTCTACGGCACCGGTTTCAAGGGCACCGAATTCCTCTGGCCGATAAAGATTTTCGGCCGCGACGGCGTGTCGCTGGAGCAGGAGTGGTCGCAGGGTGCGCGGGCGTATCTCGGCATGACCGTGCCCGGCTTTCCCAATCTGTTCATGATGTACGGCCCGAACACCAATCTCGGTACCGGTTCGATCATCTACATGATCGAATCTCAAGCCCGGTATATCCGTCAGGCGCTGCGGCATCTGAGCGAACAGCCGGGCACCCATCTGGAAGTGCGGCCCGATATCGCCGACGCCTTCGACCGGGAAACCCAGAAACGGCTCGAGCGGACCCCGTGGACCACCTGCTCGAGCTGGTATCGCACGGCCGCCGGCCGGGTCACCAACAACTGGCCCGGCACGGTCACCGCCTACCGCCTGCGCACGCGCAGATTCCACCGAGACGACTATCTGCCCGCCGACCGCTGAGCCGAGTGGCGAGGATCACCTCTTCGATACAGAATGCATGGCTGACAACCACGCGGCCGACAACGGTTCGCACAGCACGAAGAGGATCGCTATATGAAACGCACGGCAGTCGGGACCGCACTGGTGGGAATGGGTCTCGCGGTGGCCGGGGCCGCCCTCGCCCCACAAGCCTCGGCGTATCCGGCCGGCCCGTACGGAATCGAGGGGCCGTGCGCCGGAAAGGATGCGGCGCACTGCATTTACGGTCCCTCGGCGGACGGACTGACCTGGACCTTCCACGTGAATTCGCAGAACTATGACAAGCAGGGCAATTTCGTCTGCTGGTCGAGCGCGCTGTACTGCGATCCGCTGATGGGCATCGTCCGGGCCGCCCCACCGGCCGCGATCGGCCCGATGTTCCCGCACTGACACACTGGGCCCATGGGTTTCGAATCGCGGGACTTCGAGTCGCGCCACGTCAGCGTCTTCATCTCGGCTACCCCGGATGCGGTCTACGAGTACGCGTCCGATCCGGCCCGGCTGCCCGAATGGGCGGCCGGGTTGGCCGGGGGCATTCGCCGGGAAGGTGGACGCTGGATCGCGGACTCACCGATGGGTGTGGTGGAGGTGCGGTTCGTGCCGCACAACGACTATCGGGTGCTCGACCACGATGTGGTGCTGCCCGACGGGACGGTGGTCCTCAATCCGATGCGCGTGATCGCGGCGGAGGGCGGCGCCGAGGTGCTCTTCACCGTCCGCCGCCGGGCCGGCATGACGGACGAGGACTTCGCGGGCGATGTGGCCGCAGTGCAAGCCGACCTCGAAACCCTCCGCCGCAACCTCGAAACCACCGCGGACTGAGTCACTACCTCCGGCCACCCACATCACCGACCATGGTGAACGCGAAGGCCACCGGACGGTCAACACGCATGCGGTGCGGGAACGTTTGACGGTTGGGCAACACGCTTCTACGGTCGGAGTGGTGACCTTTCGCAGCGAGGGCAGTGCGGTCCCGACGGTGATCCTCAATGACGGCCATCTGATTCCGAGGCTGGGCTTCGGTGTCTTCCAGGTTCCGCCGGATCAGGCGTTCGACACGGTGAGCACCGCATTACAGGCCGGATACCGCAGTATCGACACCGCGGCGGCATATCAGAACGAGGCCGGGGTGGGGCGCGCGATCGCCGAATCGGGGTTGGCGCGCGAGGACGTGTACGTCACCACCAAACTGTGGAATTCCGAGCAGGGGTACGACTCCACCCTGCGCGCGTTCGACGCGAGTATGGACAAGCTCGG